>NZ_NKFM01000044.1:0-48362 GCF_002223085.1 Burkholderia sp. HI2714
TACTTCGACCGTCTTGGCGTACCCCGACTCTCATGACCTCAACTGCTCGAACCGCCCGGTGCGGACCCGCATGCCGGGTGGTGTGGGAGGGGATCGGTCAGACTCTCTGACCGCCCCTATCCCGATCTGCGGAATGCAATGTCGACGATTCGTGTCGTCCGGATGCAAAAAAGCGAGGCCTGTGCCTCGCTTTTTTCGTTGTGCGGCGCGGTACCGGCAGCAGTGGCTCAGCGCGTGTATTCGCCGTTGGCTTCCGGCTGGAACACGATCGCGGCGACCTTCATCTGCTTTTCGGCGCCGCTCGGTTGCATGACCTTGACCATCTGGCCGCGCTGGGTGCCCAGCAATGCCATGCCGACGGGCGAGAAGACGTTCAGGCGGCCGAGCTCGAGATTGGCGGCGTCCGGATAAACAATCGTCCAGGTGGCTTGTTCCTGGGTCGCTTCGTCGAGCAGCGTGATCTGCGAGTTCATCGTGACGACGTTCGCCTTGATGGCGTCGGGCTGGACGATGTCGGCGCGCTCGAGAAGCGCATCGAGCATCGTCTGAAAGCGCGGGTTGTGTTCGGCGTGCTTCTCTAGGCGAGCAACGTCGAGTTCGGTCAACTGGTAAAGGCGTTGTTTCATGGCAGTTCTCCAAATGATCGGCAGGGGCAGGCGTGGCGTGCCTATGGGATCGCCCGGAGCCTGTCTGACCTGGCTCCGGGAGGAGACCGAGCCGTCAGATCAGGCGCCGGGCAGGGGCGAGCGGCGCCTGGGCCGTGCGTCGAGCGAGGGGATGCGCCGGATGACCGGCGCGCGCGCGCACGCCGGCCGGGCCGGACGGCGAAACCGAAAGGGGCGTGAGCGCGTACATGGTGGATGGAAGATCGACTGGCAAATATAACCTTACGATTCTACAACACAACCTTCGGGATATGCGATTCGGCTGTCGGCATTTTGTCAGCGATTGTTGTGCGAGTGAAGCAAGTTGCCACGATATCGTCCGGGATGTGCTGGCGATTTTTGTCAAAATCGCAACGCTGTTTGTTCAAACTAAGGGTTTCCCCTTGGATGGGCGAGAACTACACTGCATTCAATCGCTTCAGACAGTCCTGCCGAGGCGACGCCAAAAGAGAACATATACCGGAGGTAAATCATGAAGTCGGTCATCTACGCAGCTATCGCCGCATCCGTCCTTGCCACCCCGATCGCATCGTTTGCACAGTCCGAGCAGGGGCTGACCCGCGACCAGGTCAAGGCCGAGCTCGTGCAACTCGAACAGAACGGCTACAAGCCGCTGGCGAGCGATTCGCAGTATCCGGACAACATCCAGGCCGCGGAACAACGCATTCAACCGAACCGGCCGATGCTCGCGCAAGCCGATACGAGCGGCTACGGTGCCGTGGCGACGGGTGCCGGTCAGGCCGGCCGTCGCGTGACGCGTGAAGCACCGAATCCCGTGAATTCGGTCTACTTCGGCAACTGAACGTCCCCGGGTCTGCCCGAGCGCACCGCTTGATCGACGAGACGCGCACCGGTTGTGCGCGTCATTCGCCCGCAGGAGCAGAACCTCCGTCGCCGCATTCCGGCGGCTTTCCGCCCAGACGCTCGCGCGTTTGGGCCTTTTTCGCTGGGGCGGGTCAGGCGGACGTGACCGCGGGCGTGCCGTGGATATAGTGTTCGAGCTGGCTGATCGTGAACTGCTGATCGGCAATCACGCTCTTGACGAGGTCGCCGATCGAGATGAGGCCGACCAGCTTGCCGCCGTCAAGGACGGGCAGGTGGCGCATCCGGTGCTCGGTCATCAGCGCCATGCACTCGTCGGTGGATTGCGACGGTTCGACGTAGCGCACCTTCGCCGTCATGATTTCCTCGACGCGGGTGGCTTTCGACGAGCGGTCCTGCAGCACGACCTTGCGCGCGTAGTCGCGCTCGGTGACGATGCCCGCGATGTCGTCGCCGTCCACGACCAGTAGCGCGCCGATGCCTTTTTCCGCCATCAGCTTGATGGCGTCGTAGACGAGATCGCTCTTCGTGACGGTGTAGATGGTGCGGCCCGAATCCGGCTTGGCCTTGAGAAGCTGCGCGACAGTCGTGCTCATTCGCTCTCTCCGTTTGCAGGTCGATGCTGGGCAGGCAGGGTGTGATGCTTGTCACCCGATGAGCCCAGTATAGCCGCGCAGGTGGCGGCAGTCGCGTGACGATTCCAGATTAGCGGTAAACTCCGGTCACGCACTATCCACACAACTCCTACATTCCTGAACGTTTCGATTGAATTCATGATGTCTTCGCGTCCCCAATCGCCCAAGCCGGGCAATGGCCAGGCCGACGAGTGCGTGACGCTCGTCGCTACCGCGTCGCTGCCCACGCGCTACGGTACGTTCACGTCGTACGCGTTCCGCGTATCGGGCAGCGATGCCGAACATCTCGCGCTCGTGATGGGCGATGTCGCCGGCGAGCAGTCCGTGCTGACGCGCCTTCATTCCGAATGCCTGACCGGTGATGTATTCGGCTCGTACCGCTGCGACTGCGGCGAGCAGCTCGATCTCGCATTGCGCTACATCGCGGCGGAAGACCGCGGCGTGCTGCTGTATCTGCGCGGCCATGAAGGGCGCGGGATCGGCCTGAGCAACAAGATCCGCGCGTACGCGCTACAGGAGCAGGGGCGCGACACCGTCGAGGCGAACCTCGACCTCGGCCTGCCCGACGACGCCCGCGAATACGACTCGGCCGCGGCGATTCTCCGGATCCTCGGCGTGACGTCGGTGCGGCTGATGAGCAACAATCCGGCGAAGTTCGATACGCTCGCGAAGCACGGTATTCCGGTTTGCGAACGCGTGGCGCTTGCGGTGCCCGTGCGCGAGGAAAACGAGCGTTATATCCGCACGAAGCAGACGAAGTTCGGGCATTACTTCGAAGAGAACGAGTAATCGCCGCGGGCGCACCGGCGCCCGTTTCTCGTCATCCGTTCCCTGGATCGTCGCCGGCAAAGGCGACGATTTCCATTTCCCCTCCATCCGTTCCGCTTTCAGGTTTGTGACGGCACTTGCGTTATGCCGCCTGAACGATCCGTCTCCCCTATGTCCACACCGTCGAAGATCGAAACCGAGCGCCTGACGCTGCGTCGCTGGTGGCCGACGGATGCGGGCGCGTTGTCGGCGATGCATGAGGATCCAGACGTGACCGCGTGGCTCGCGCGCGGCCCGATGTCCGTTGACGAGGCGAGCGACGTCATCGCGCGCTACGACGCGCATTTCGAGGCACACGGTTTCGGCCCATGGGCGGTCGAGCGTCGTGCCGACGCGATGCTGATCGGGGTGTGCGGCCTGTCGCACGAAGTGCGTGCAACGCATCCGATGGCGCCGTGCGTCGAGATCATGTGGCGGCAGGCGCGTCACGCCTGGGGGCATGGCTACGTTGTCGAAGCGGCCGCCGCCGCATTGGCCGACGGGTTCGACCGGATCGGGCTCGGCGAGATCTTTGCGTGGACGGCCGACGCCAACCTGCGATCACGGCACGTGATGCAGCGGCTCGGCATGCAGCGTCAGCCCGCGCGCGATTTCGACCATCCTGCGTTGCCGGAAGGGCACGCGCTGCGTCGGCACGTCGTGTATGCCGCCCGTGCCGCCGCTCTGGCCGGCGCGTAACGGCTCACGCGTGATCGCCCGTCAGCGCCACGTGCCGTTCTGCAGCACGATCCGGTAACCGTCGGCATCCTCGAAAGTCTGGCCGGAAATTTCCCAGTACGGATTGAACGACGTCACCGGCATGAAGCCATGTTCGGTGGCGCGCGCGCAGGCGGCTTCCCATTCCGGCCGATCGGGCAGGTAGAACACGATCAGGTCTTCGGGCGTCGGCGACGGCGCGATCGGATGGTCGGGGCAGTGCGTGAATTCGAAGTGATAGTCGAGGCCGTCGCGCCCGAGCATCACGCCCGAAAAGCCGTCGTGATCTTCAAAGCGCGCAAGAACGGACAGGTCGAGGGCGTCGCGATACATGCGCTCGGTGCGGGCGAGGTTGCTGACCGGGCGGGCAATGCGCAGATGGGCGTGCAAGATGGCCTCGGGGGCGAGTGGCGGGCCGGTCAATGATAAGCCGGCCGATCCGGATTGCGTGTGACGAACGGAGCGCGTTTCGGCGTGGGCTCATCGTATCGAACGATATGGGCGCTTTCCGGCCAAACGAATCGAACCGTCCAACCACGTCTCGTGAAAGAAAAAACATGACGCTCCCGATCAAATGCGCGCACCCCATTGCAGCCGGTGCTTGTCAGGACAACCTTCGGCGTCCTGTTTTCGCGTCAGCCTGTCGAGTGATGAGCGCGCGTGCCTATTCCGGACGAGAGGGCGCAAATGAGTAAGCCCGATTTCCGTCGGCCGGTTTCCGGCCCTTATCGCCAGTCGCGATGGACGGTCGTACTGGAGGTTGCCTTTGGATGGGTGGCCAAGGGGACGATGGTACTGGTCGGACTCGGCATGGTCGCGTTGGCGGCCCTGACGGGTGACGTGAGTGCGCTGGCGGACTTGCCAACGACCAAAAAGGGCTGGTTGTACCTGCTGCTGGTAATGATCGGGGTGGTGGCGCTGATATTTGCGGTGCACCACTTCTGGCCATGGCCATGGCCATCTGGTGCGCGCCCGGCAGGCTAGGCGGGGCGGAAGGGGATGTGTCCCCGCAATTCATGCAGGCAAGAAAAAGCCCGCTACATTGAGCGGGCTGAATCCATGTTTGGAGACATGGAGGAGACAGACGTAAATTTAAGGGAAAACCCGAGGCATGGCAAGCCCTAGTTGTATCGATACAACTTCCTATTGCACCGCACTCACATGCCGCCTGCCCGGGCGTGCGCCGCAAACGCGCTGAAACGCTCCTGCGCGACCGGTAACGCGTACTTGTCGCGCATCTCCGTCTCGATCCATGCACAGGCCTCGCGCGCGCAGTCGGTCAGCGCGTGCCGCGTCGCATGGCCATCGATGTCGTAGACGAAGCGCACGCCGACCTCGTCGTCGGCAACCTGCCGCTCGAGCTGGTTGAGCTGCAGTTGCGGCCCATGCTGTTGCGACAACGCCCGCAGTTCGTCGAAGTGATATTCGAGCCAGTCGGCAAAGAACAGCGCGTCGCTGTGGCACGGTAGCCGGAAGGCCGCGCTGCGCGACGGGCGGGGCCCGGCTTCGCCGGCCGACGCGTGCGGTTCGCGGCCGGTGGCGATGGACGTGTCGACGGGCGAGAGCGGCTGCTGGATCTGGCGGTAGGGCTCGCGATCACGCAACGCGTGCCACAGCAATTCGTCGCCGGCGGCGCCGGACGGCTGCATCGTCAGGTCATGCCGGCCTTCGCCGGCCGGCGCGATGTCGCGGATCACGAGGCGCAGCGAGCAAAGCGGCTCGTCCGCGACCAGCAGCGTCGCCGCGCGCGGCAGTCCGCAGACGAGCGGCGCGGCGCCGGCCGCACGGAACACGAGCCCGCGGCGGTCGAGCCGCACGAGCGGCAGCGGCCGGGGAAACGACGGGTAGGCGACCGCGATACGGGCGCCGTTGGCGCTCGTCAACCCGGGCATCATCGCGCGAAAGACCTGAGACTGGTCCACGTTGATTCTCCTTCGTTACGAGGCCGCCCGGACAGAAACGCGCGTTCCGGTTCAGGCGGCGATGGCTTGCCGGGCGGCTTGCCCCGGCTCGATTCCTAGTGCGGCAAACGTTTGCGGATCGATGTCGATCCAGCAAGCGACCACCAGACGTCCGTCCACCTGCTTGGGCGGGCCTGCGCGGTGCGCGTGTATGCCGATCCGGCGGAACAGCCGCTCCATGCTCGCGAACGTCACGCCGATCAACTGCCGCGCGCCAAGCTGCGCCGCGCATTCGACGACGGCCGCGAGCATTGGGCGCACGGCCCATTCGGCATTGCCCGGCCCGCCTTCGTCATCGGTTGCCGCAAACCGGGACAACTCCCAGACGGCGGCCGATTGCGGCAGCGGCATGTCTTCGGCGATCAGGTCGGCGAACAGCGACTTCAGCAGATACGGGCGCGTCGTCGGCAGCAGGCGCGCACATCCGCACATGTCGCCGCCGGCGTTCCGCGCGAACACGTACACGGTATCGTCGCGATCGAACTGGTCGCGCTCGAAGCTTTCGTTCGCCGACGGGAGTGCCCAGCCGAGCTGCTCGACGAACACACGGCGCCGATAGCGCCCAAGATCCGCCGCAAGTTCGTGTGGCAACCGCCCTTCCTCGTGAACGAAGGTCCGCATGGTGTCCTCGGATCTGTGCTTTTGTATGCATGCATTACATCGCGCAGCACGAGGGGGCTGTAACTGGTAACTCTTACAGGGTGACGCCGGAAAGATGCCGTTTAGGACGTGGTAACGGTTTCTTGATCAACGGGATTGAAAAGCGTGGCGCTTTTGCTTATAAAGAGCGCCAGCATCGCTGAAATTGTCAGAGGAATAGACGCACAGCCAGTTGTCACTGGAGCGTCGGACCGGCATGATAGGCGTCGTTGTGCCCGAGCAGGGCCGACGCGACCGCGGCGGGCCAGTCGATGCACGCGAGCCGTGCGGCGAGCGCGGCGGCCGTGCGGAACATGCCGATGTCGGCGCCCGTGGCGTCGGTGACCATCACGTTGCTGCGGACGTCGCCGCCCGCGATCACGAACGTGCCGGTCGCGCGTTCGAGGTACCAGTCCCAGCCGATCGTCACGTAAGCGACGCCGGCACGGGCCGGGCGATGCCATTCGGTGTAGCCGGCGAGGCGTGCGTCGATGGCGCTGTCGCGCAATTCCTCGAGCAGCGATGCGTCGAGGCCGCTTGCGACATGGTCGAGCGCAAGCACGGCCAGTGCGCCTTCTTGCAGGCGTACGTAGCCGTCCGGGGACGGGCCGGGGACCGAGTGCAACAAAGGTGAAGTCATGCGCGGAATGTATCAGCCTCGAACGGGTGCTGGCACCTGACAAGTATGACAGCGTGACGTTGTCGGAGAATGAATGGAACTGCGCTGGCAGGATGCCTATCAACAATTCAGCGCCGCGGAAGACGAGCAGCAGCTCTTCCAGCGGATCGCCGCCTATTCCAAACGGCTGGGATTCGAATACTGCTGTTACGGCATTCGCGTCCCACTGCCTGTTTCGAAGCCGGCGGTCGCGATCTTCAATACCTATCCGGACGGCTGGATGGCGCACTACCAGGCGCAGAACTACATCGAGATCGACTCGACGGTTCGCGACGGCGCGCTCAGCACCAACATGATCGTCTGGCCGGACGTCGACCGGATCGAACCGTGCCCGCTTTGGCAGGACGCACGTGATTTCGGGTTGTCGGTGGGCGTCGCGCAGTCGAGCTGGGCGCCCCGCGGCGCGTTCGGCCTGCTGAGCATCGCCCGCCATGCCGACCCGCTGACGCCGGCCGAGATCAACATGCTGACGTTGCAGACCAACTGGCTCGCGAACCTGTCGCACTCGCTGATGAGCCGTTTCATGGTGCCGAAGCTGGCGCCGGCGGCGGGCGTCACGCTGACCGCGCGCGAGCGCGAGGTGCTGTGCTGGACGGCCGAGGGCAAGACCGCGTGCGAAATCGGCCAGATCCTCAGCATCTCGGAGCGGACGGTCAACTTCCACGTCAACAACATCCTCGAGAAGCTGGGCGCGACGAACAAGGTCCAGGCGGTCGTCAAGGCCATCTCGGCGGGCCTGATCGAGACGCCCTGACAGGACGTGAAGGCGGCGGCGCGAGATGGTGCTGCCGCCAGGCCGCTCACTCCATCATCGGCTCCGCTTCCTTCGCGGTCCAGCTCACGCTGGAAATGCTCTTCTCCATGCTCATCCGGCTCGCGATCTGCTCGAGTTTCTGCTGATCCTTCGGATGCAGCTTCAGTGTCGCGGTCACCTTCAGCCGGTCCGGCTGGTCGGGCACGTCCTCGCTCGTGAGGCTCTGGAACGATAGCGGCTTCGCATACATCGAGTTCGACAGCAGCGTGCGGATGTGCACTTCGTCGGAGGCCAGGCAGATCACGGTGATCTGGTATTCGCGCACGAGATCGGCATTCGATACCGGCGTCGCGTTGATCGCCTGGCTGACGCTGCGCAACAGCGTATTGGTGAGCAGCACGACGCCGGTGCCGGCGAGCGCCGGCACGTAATGACCGGAACCGGACAGCACGCCGACGGCGGCCGAGCACCACAGGGTCGCGGCGGTGTTGATGCCCTGGATCGAGCCCTTGTCGCGCATGATCACGCCGCCGCCGAGGAAGCCGACGCCCGACACGACGTAGGCGGCGATCTGCGTGACGCCCGCGACGCCGTTGCCGGTCAGCACGCCGAGCGTGACGAACAGGCACGCGCCGCTCGCGACGAGCGTGATCGTGCGCAGGCCGGCCGTGCGCTGGCGCATCTGGCGCTCGATGCCGATGGCGACGCCGCAGGCGAACGCGGTGAAAAGACGGAGTGCGAAATCGAAAGTCATGGTTGTCCTGCCGTGCAAGAAGCGCGTGCCGTTTCGCGTCGCGGCGGCGCAAGGCCGAAGGCGACACGAAGATAGCCGTCATCGCGCGGTACTGTATCGCGCGAATGCGTCATTCAGTGTGAAACGGGAGGCGTGCGGCTCGCGGAACGCGAGCCGGGCAGGAGAACTGCGTCGGACAGGCGTTCAGGCGGCAAGCGGCGCACGCAACGGAGTGCTGCAACTGTCCACGATGGTTCCTGAAGGAAGAATGGGCGGCATTCTAGTGGGCGGCGAGCGCATGCGTCAACCGCCTCGCGGCGGCCGCGCTACTGCGCCGAGCCGATCGTCCCCGTCGCGAGCGCGAGCGCGGCGGCGGCCGACAGCGCCCCGGCATAGCTGTCGACCTCCGCGTTGCGGGCGGCGAGCAACTGGCTTTGCGCGATCGTCGCATCGGTGACCGAACCGACGCCGTTCCGGTACGCGGTCAGCGCCGCGTCGTAACTCGTCTGCGCGGCATCGACGAGCGCCTTCGCGGCATCGTGCGACGCAAGGCTCGTCTGTACCGCGTTCTGCGCGGCGACGACCTGGCGGACCGCTTCCTCCTTGGACCGCGTGAGGCGCGCGGAGGCGCTTTCCGCGTCGTTGCGTGCCTGCATCAGCACGGCCGAGCGCAGGCCGCCGTCGTACAGCGGAATCGTCACGCCGAGGAACACGCCGCCGCCGTAGCGGCTGCCGTTCAGGTTGACGGTCGGCGCCTGGTCGCCGATCGCGGGCAGCGCGGAGATGGACGTGCCGCCGCTCGCGTACGACGTCGACGCGGACAGGAAGATCTTCGGCATGAACGCGGCTTCCGCGGCCTTGATCTTCGCGCGATTGGCCTTTTCGAGCGCGAACGCGCCCTGCAGGTCGGGGCGGCGCGCGATCGCATCCGACACGATCGCGTCGACCGACGAGCCGAGCGCGGGCGGCAGCGGCCGCTTCGGCAGCGCGGCGATCGTCGGCTTCGACAGCGGCGAGATGCCGAGCGCGGAGACGAGGGCGAGGTAGCCGTCGCTCTCCGTGCCGTTCGCCTGAACGAGCGCGAGGTTGGCCTGTGCGCGGTTCTGCGTCGCCTGCGCGAGTTCGACGACCGTGCCGACGCCGTGCTTGAGCCGCGCGCGGGAGGCCGCGAGGATCGCGTCCGCGTTCGCGAGGCCCTGCTGGGCGCTGAGCGCGCGCGCGCGTGCGGCTTCGTAGCGGTAGTACGCGACGGTCACGTCGTGGATCACCTGCTGGTGGACGGCCGTGAACGCGACATTCGACGCGATCGACGCCTGTTCGGCCGCTTCAACGCGCGCCGCGCGACCACCGAAATCGAACAGCAGCCATTGCAGCGACAGCGCCGAGATGGTGCCGTGCACGGTGGAGTTGCTCGACGAGTCGCCGAGGAACGACGACGTCGAGCCGTGGTTTGCCTGGTACCCGCCCATGGCCGTCGCGGACAGCTTCGGCAGGTAGGCGGTCTTGGCCAGGCCGACCGCGAGCGCGGCGTTACGCGCGTCGTTCCATGCGATACGGGTCAACGGGTTCGCCGATTCGGCGAGATCGATCAGCTCGGGCAGCGTGTACGCGTGCGCGGCATCGAGCGCGGCCGGCGGCGAGACGGACGCGAGCGCCGGCGACGCGGGCAGCGTGTAGTCGTGCGAACCTTGCGCGGACGCGCGCGGCGGGCCCGGCACGATGTCGCCCGCGGCCGACGTTTGCGGCTGCCACGGGCGGTCGGACGCCTCCGGCGCCAGATCGATCGACGACGTCGCGCAGCCGGCCAGCGCGACGGCGGTCGCGAGGGCGGCGGCGGCGATCGAGGCGGCCGGCGGTTCAGGTACGCGCATGGGGAACAGGCTCCTTCGGTGTGGCTTGACGGGCGGCATCGGCGATGTGTGCGAGCCGCGTGTCGATCAGGTTCAGCAGCGCGTCGCGTGCGGGATCGGTGGGGGCTGCGCGCGGCGGGGAGGCCGGCGGCGCGGAGGGTTCTCGATGGGGCGCGGCGGCGTCGTCACGCGGTTCGGTCACGCGGGCGAGCTGCGCGCCGATCGCCGCGTCACCGGGCTGGCGCTCGGCGAGCAGGAACAGCGGCCCTTCGAGTGCGCCGAGTTCCGCGAGCGCGCGGCGTCGGGTGGCGAGCCACGTGGCGGCCGGCCGCACCCACGACGGTTCGTAGTGGACCAGCCCGAGCTCCTGCGTGATCGCGCCGTGGCGGGCGAACGCCTCCGCCGCGAGCGCGCGCCGCTCGGCCGGCTGCGCGACCTGCACGAGGCGCCGCCACTGGTCGATCAGCGCGGCGAGCCCGGCGTCGATCTGCTTGCCGATGCTGACGGGCCAGATGCGCGTGAACACGAGATACACGACGACGTTGCCGAGCAGGATGCCGATCGTGCGATCGCGCGCGATCGTCAGGTCGAAGCCGGGGCCGGCGCCCTGGATCACGCACAGGAAAAACGCGAACGCGATCTGGAAGCCGGCATACGCGATGCGCGGCGAGCCGAACGCGACCCACGCGGCGAGCCACCCGCCGGCGAACACCAGCGCCATCAGGTGGCCGACCGACGACAGCGACGGCACGACGAAGACCAGTGCCGCCGTGCCGAGCAGCGCGCCGACGATGCAGCCGACGATCCGCAGCGTGAGCTTCTCGACCGTCTCGGCCGTCGAGCCGAGCGACACGATGTAGCAGGTGACGACGCAGGTATGGATGCCCGACCAGTCGAGCTGCGAATACAGCAGGTAGCAGAAGATCGCCGCGGCGGTCGTCTTCAGCGCGTAGCGGATGTGGTCGGGATTGGTGCGCGCGTCGGGCAGGAAGAAGCCGCCGCGCGGGGCGGCTGCGGGGGCGTCGGGGGCAGGTGCCGAAGCCGCCGAAGCCGCCGAAGCCGTCGAAGTCGTCGAAGCCGTCGAAGCCGTCGAAGCCGTCGAAGCCGTCGAAGCCGTCGAAGCCGTCGAAGCCGTCGAAGCCGTCGAAGCCGTCGAAGCCGTCGAAGCCGTCGAAGCCGTCGAAGCCGTCGAAGCGACATCGGTCGTCGCGGCCGGTTCCGCGAACTGCGTGATCGCCGCGTGGAGATCCGTCACAGCAACACGCGCGAGCGGCGGCAGCGTGTCGGTCGGCGGTAGCGCGAGCGTCACGTCGACCGGGTAGCCGCCCTGGTCGAGGATGTCGGCCATCTCGTCGAGCGTCGCGGCGATCGGGGTGGCGTATGCGTCGGGCAGCCGCGCGCCTGGTTCGCGATCGGCCAGCGCGACGCCGACGAGCAGCGCGGTGCTCGATGTCACGGCCTGCCGCAACGCCGCGAAGTCGGCGGCGGACGACGAGCCTTCGAGTTTCGACAGCTTGAGCCACGTGAGCAGCTGCTTGTCGCCTTCGTGCAGGCTGGCATTGAATGCGTCGCGCGCGGCATCGTCACCGCGCAGCCGCTGCGCGGCGAGCCGCAAGCGCTTCGCGAGTTGCGCGTGCGCGAGCTTGCGCGGCGACGGCGCGATCAGCAGGTTGACGACGATCGCGACACCGACCGGGATCGCGATCGTCAGCCAGATGTACAGCAGTGCGCGGGTCGCGGCTTCGCCGAACGGCGCGAGGCCGAGCTGGTCGAGCCCGAAGCCGACGATCATCGCGAGGATCGCGCCGACCGGGCGCAGCTTGCTGGCCGACGTCAGATAGAGGAGGGCGACCGACAGCACGGCCATGCACGCGACCCGCAGGATCGAATAGTCGATGCTGAAGATCGCGACGCCGAGCACGAGCCCGATCACGATCGTGACGATCACCAGCAGCGCGGCCGCGAGCACGACGCTCGTCACGCGGTCGGCCCGGATCATGAAGAACACGACGTACGCGGACAGCGCGGCTTCGGGCGTGCCGTAGGCGGCCGTCACGAGCGCGGTCAGCGCGCAGATCAGCGCAACCCGGACGGCAATCGACGTGCGCCCCGGAAACGGCGCGAGCAGTCGCAGGACTTCGCGCGGGCCCGGCGAGCGAACCTCAGCGGCAGGCAGTGCCATGCCGGACCTCGACGATCGCGCTGGCGCCGACGCGCACGAGCTTGCCGTCGGGTTCGTCGAGCTTCACGCGTACGGGAAAGCGCTGCGCGACGTGCACCCAGTTCACCGAGTTCTGCACGATCGGCAGCGTGCGCGGCAGGTTGATGCGGGCGCTGTCGGCAATGCCTGCGCCGACGCCGACGACCTTGCCGGTCAGCGGACGGCTGCGGTCGATCATCGAATAGACGGTCGCGCAGTCGCCCACCTCGATGCGGCTCAGTGACGTCTCGCGGAAGTTGCCGACGGCGAACCATTCGCTTGCGTCGATCAGCGTGAAGATCGACTGGTTCGGCGCAAGGGTTTCGCCGGCGAGCACGCTCAGGCCCGTGACGAGGCCGTCGTGCGGCGCGCGCACGACGGTGTCTTCGAGCGCATGCTGCGCGCGGGCCAGCGCGGCCTCGCGCGCATGCAGCGTCGCGATCGCGTCGGCCTCGTCGCCGATCGTCTGCGCGGACGCGCGCTGCTGTTCCTGGGCCTGCGCGAGCGACACGGCCGCGTCGCGCTGGCGGACCTTCGCCTGGTCGAACTGCTGCGCGCTGACGTAGCCCTGCGCGGCGAGCGGCGCGAGCCGGTTCACGTCGCGCGTGGCAAGGTCGCTGTTCTGGGTCGCGCGCTTGACCTGCTCGGCGGCCACGGCCGCGTTCGAGCGCTCGCCGATCAGCGAGCGGCGGCGGGTGTCGAGCGATGCGCGCGCGAGTTCGAGGTCGGCCTGCGCCTGCGCAACCGTCAGCCGGTACGGCACGGGATCGATGACGTACAGCAGGTCGCCTTTCGCGACGCGCTGGTTTTCATGTACCGCGAGTTGCACGATGCGGCCGCCGACGGGCGACGCGACGTGCACGACGTCCGCGTCGATCGACGCGTCGTCGGTGGACGGGTAGGCCGTCGTGCGGTAGTACGCGTACACGAGTGCCGCGATGCCGAGCGCGACGATCGCCAGTGCGATCACGCGGCCTCTGACGGACGGGCGGGCGATACCGGCGGCCTTCATGCGAACGGCCCCGTGCCGGTGAGCCACACGATCACCGCGACCACGAGCCCGATCGCGGTGCAGACGGCCAGCTGGTAGGGGACCGTGGCGGCCCAGCCGGTCGCGACGAATACGCGGTGCGCGACGATCGCGCCGACGACGCCGACGATCGCGCTGACGAGCCAAAGCGGGAAATACGCGCCGAACAGGACGTACGACGGAGCGCCGCGCGATGCGCAGCCCGCGAGCGGCAGGGCTGGCGCCAGGACGGCGGCGGCGCGCAAGGGCGCGCGCGGCATTGTTTTTCTCATGGTGTGACGAGCTCGACGGTGGGGGTGGGTGCCGGGCGCGGCGCAATGTGGATCGTCGCGACCGGCCGGGCCGCGACGACGATTCCGGGATACGGAGCCGATAATAAATCAGCGCGATGCGGACCGCCAGCCACCCGCCCCGTGCACCGTGGGGGGTATTGCCGGTCGGGGGGCGTGTCCGCACGTTCGGCACCGCGTTTCTGCAATGATGGTCGGACCGTCGCGATTCTGCCAGCGCAAGCTCACGTAGGGTTGCTAACGGACTGTAAAGGATCGTCAGACGAACGAAGGGCGGCCGATTTGTCCTGTCGACAGCGCGGAATCGGGGCGGAAACGGCCGATTGCCGTTCGGACACAGGGGAATGTGCGTCGATCCGGCGGATCGGGAGCGATGTTGACGAGAGGGCCGACCGGATTGCGTATGAAGCGCGGCAGCGTGTCGCGATCGGTGACGCAGATCTGCGGCGGGCGTTCGGCCTGAGTTGTCTGCTCGTTTGCTCGCCCGCGAGGGCGACGACGCGCAGTGCCTTCGGGCAAGACGCCGACGTTCGCATCGATCATCCGGCCGCCGTTCTCGAAGTGGCTGACCGGGATGGGCAAGCGCGGCGTGCGCTGCATGTCGGTGACGACGGGCTTCGGGAAAGCTTGACCGTCGCTCGCGTCGGGCAGGCCGATGAAGCGACGGTCGAGCGATCCGCCGAGCGGCGTCGAAGCCCGGCCGGCGACCGGTCGTCACAGCCGCGATCTGTGTACCATCGTACGTATGGCGCGACGCGCGGCACGGAGTCTCACGGCCTTGTGCGATTGCGGCGCGGAAGCGGTCAGGCGGTATCGCAACGAAGGTGAGTGTTCCATGCGAAGTTTCTTTGTCCGGTTCATTGCAATCGGCGTGCTGTTCCATCTGTACGTCGGGATTCGGATCATTCCCGATGCATTCACGTCGCCGGTCGCGCGCACGATCGCGGCGCTCGTGCTGGCGAGCTTCGTCGTGCTGATCCCGGTCGGCATGTTCTCGCGCCGCTTCGACGAAGGCTGGGCCGCGACGCTGGCCGGCTGGGCCGGCTCGCTCGTGATGGGCTTCTTCTCGTCGCTGCTCCTGCTGACGTTCCTGCGCGAATTCGTGCTGTTCGGCGTGTTCGGATGGCGGCATCTCGGGCACGACGGCGCGTGGCCCGGCGCGGCGACCGACACGGCGATCGGCGTGCTGGCCGGTGCGGTGTTCGTCACCGTGATCGGGTTCGTCGGTGCGCGTCGTACGGCGGCGGTCAAGCGCGTGTCGATCCCGGTCGCGGGGCTGCCGGCCGGGCTCGACGGGCTGACGATCGTGCAACTGTCCGACATCCACGTCGGGCCGACGATCAAGCGGCCCTACGTCGAACGGATCGTGCGCGCGGTCAACGCGCTCGATGCCGACCTCGTCGTCGTGACGGGCGACGTGGTCGACGGCTCGGTCCAGCGCCTGCGCGAGCACACGGCGCCGCTCGGCCGCATGCAGTCGCGGCACGGCAGCTTCCTGGTGACGGGCAACCACGAGTATTACGCGGGCGCGCATGCGTGGATCGACGAGTTCCGGCGCATCGGGCTGACGGTGCTGCTCAACGAGCACGTGCTCATTGAACATGACGGTGCGCACGCGGTGCTCGCGGGCGTCACCGATTTCACGGCGGGCGGGTTCGATCCCGCCCATCGCAGCGACCCCGTGCAGGCGCTGGCGGGTGCGCCGCGCGACGTCGGCACGAAGATCCTGCTCGCGCACCAGCCGCGCAGCGCGGAAGCGGCGAACCGCGCCGGCTTTACCGTGCAGCTGTCGGGGCATACGCACGGCGGCCAGTTTCTGCCATGGCCACCGTTCGTGCGGCTGCAGCAGCCGGTGATCGGCGGGCTGAGCCGCTTCGGCGATCTGTGGCTCTATACGAGCCGCGGCACCGGATACTGGGGGCCGCCGAACCGCTTCGGCGTGCCGTCCGAGATCACGCTGATCCGGCTGACGCGCGGCGGGTAGCGCACGTTCCCTCGTTTGAAAAAGGCCGGCGCAAGCCCGACATCGACGGACGCCGGTGCCGGCCATGGGCCGTCACTCGATGCCGCGATGTCGTCGAAATCGAAGCGCGGGCTGCGCGGGAACAGGCCGGCCGGATTGCCGTCGCCGAGATTCACGAGGAAGTTGCTTTTGATCGCGGTGCCCGCGAAGAACGCGGCATCGACCTTCGCGCCGTCGAAGCCGGACATCGGGCTCGCTTCGAGGCCGAGTGCGCGCGCGGCGACCTTTCATCCGCGAATGACAGCGCATGGCAGTGTGCGACGCCGTTGGCTAGTATGCAGGCATGCACCGTTCGCCCTGTTCTTCGCCCGTTTCTCCCGCCATGTCGACACCCGATCTCTTCGCTGACACGCCCGCACCCGACGTGGACTGGTACCCGGACTGGCTGGCGCCGTCCGATGCCGATCGCGCGCTGGCCGCGTTGATCGGCGAGGTCGCGTGGCAGCAGGACACGATCCGCACGCCGCGCGGACGCATTCCGTTGCCGCGGCTGACCGCATGGCAGGGCGAGCCGGATGCCGTCTACGTGTATTCGGGGATCCGCAACGTGCCGGCGCCATGGACGCCGGCCGTGCTCGACCTGAAGCGCGCGGTCGAGGCGACGTGCGGCGCGCGCTTCAACAGCGTGCTGCTCAATCGCTACCGCAACGGGCAGGACAGCCTCGGCTGGCATGCGGACAACGAGCCCGAGCTTGGCGATGCGCCGGTGATCGCATCGGTGAGCCTCGGGGCGATGCGCGTGTTCGACCTTCGGCATCGCAAGACCGGTGTCACGCATGCGTATCGCCTCGGGCATGGCAGCCTGCTCGTGATGCGAGGCCGCACACAGGCCGAATGGCAGCATCGCGTGCCGAAGGCGCCGGGCGTGCAGGGCGAGCGCGTGAACCTGACGTTTCGGCGCGTGATGCCGGCGGGTACGGGCCGGTAACCACGCCCATCACCGACGTGCCTGGATCGCCGGGCGATTCGCGCCCCGTTTTTGCGACTCATGGGTGATCGACGCAGGCAAGCCGTCGCGTGTGCGGCACGTTGCCGCACGAGCGCTGAACCGTGCGCGCTGAAACGGCGCTGAGGCCCGTCCCATATGGGTTTCAGGAAAATTTGATCGACCGCCCGGTTCCGATAGATGAGTGAAACCTCTGATGGTGCGTCGCAACAATCCTTGACTAGACTGTCGAATGGCAGAAGCGCGTCGCATCCCGGCGCGATCCTTTCGACATGCCCCAAGCGTTGCCGATGCGGTGCGCAAGGGGGCAGGAGCAAAACGCGTGACCGTATTCGACCCTTCCTTCGAACCCTCGCTGCACGTCTTCGAACAAGACGGCGGATGGCAATGGGCGCTGACGGTGAAGCGGGCGACCGGCGTTGGCGTGAAAGTCGTTGCGTTCAGCCGTGAAGGCTTTCGCGGCGAAGCCGAGGCCTACGCCGCCGGCCAGCTTGCCCGCGCCGCGTATGACGCCGCCGTGACGGCCTGACGCCGTCGCGTCAGTCCCGCCGCCCGAGGATCGTCTTCATCGCTTGCCGCCCGCCGCCGGGTGGCTTTCCCGATCGTTTTCCGTTTTCCGTTTTCCGTCGCCTGTCGCGCTTCGCGCGACCGTGCGTGCGGCGCGCTTGCGCGCCCGTTCGCCCGAGCTCACCGCGTCAAATGGTCCGTACCATTCGACACGTGTGTGCCATACGCCACGCTTAACGTCCCTGCACGGCGTCCGTCGCGCCGGCGATGCGGCACGGGAATATCTCGCGGTGCTCGCGAACGAACCCGATCATCCGCAGTCGCTGCACCTGTACGGCGTACCGCAGTTCCGGCGCGGTGCGGCCGATCAGGCCGAGGCGCTGTTAGACCAGTCGATCGCGATCGCGCCGGACGGGTGCACGCTGTCGGATCCCGGGGTGCGATCGTCGTGCGCGCGTGGATCGGCGCGAACGGCACCGTTACCCGCGTCGAATTTGCGTCACTTGACGATACCGACGCGGACGCGACGCTGTGGCAACTGCTCACGGCCGGCCCGCTGACGGAGCCGCCGCCGCCCGACATGCTGCAGCCGTTGCGCGTGCGCCTGCGGCGCGCATGCCGTGACGTCCGAGCGCGTGCGTGGACGTGGTTCGATATCGTAATAACATATGACGTTATTGCGTTGGCGGGACGACGACGTCCTGCTTCATTACCAGGAGCCACCCATGCAACTCTCCCAGCTCGGCGGGCATGTCGCCCAGTCCGGTTTCGCCGAACGGCAGAAGCACGCCCAGGCGCTGATGTTCGGCATGGCCGACATCAACGAGTATGTTTCCGGCGGCGTCTGCTACGACGCCGCGGCTTATGTCCGGTACCTGCTGCGCGGCGATGCGATGATCGCGCCCGGCGCGCTGCTCGACACGATCGGCCAGCACTGGCGAACCCGTTTCAACTTCGAGACCGGCGGTGAATGGGACGGGCGCGCGAGCATTCCGGCGGGAACCGCGGTCGGCTTCTCGCGCGGCGGCACGGTCTTTCATGCGGCGATCGCCGTCGGCGGCAGCCGGATCCGGGCGATCAACGGCGGCCGCCTGGGCAGCGGATGGATGTATGCGGTCGACCTGGCGCGCGTGCTCGAGCCGGATGCGGCCGGCGGCTTCACGTACGATCGCGCGAACATCCGGGTTCACCTGTCGCGCCTGTAGGCGGCCCGGCTTTGCCTGCCACGCCGGCGCCATGCGCCGCGCACGCGACGGCCTTCCAGCGATGCCGGCATGGCGTGGCGCTGTCCATCGCTGCTATCCTCTCGACCGTGATTGATTCTCCACGGCGTCGCGACCCGCATGCTGCGGTGCGGCGATGCACGCGGGTGTGAACCCCGTGCGCGCTGAGGTAGCATGACTGAATATCCACGACGATCCGTGACCTGTTACGTGACTGATTTCCTACCGTCCATGTTCACATGGTCAAGACAACGATGAGCGACGCACCTGAAACCGCGGCGCCCGGCGACGACGAACCGTCCGGCGGCGCGTCGTCCTATCTGGTGCCGGGGCTCGAACGCGGGCTGCGGATCCTCGCCGAATTTTCCGCGCGCGAGCCGGTGCTCGGCGCGCCCGAGTTGTCGAAGCGCATCGGCATTCCGCGCACGACCACGTTCCGCCTGCTGCAGACGCTCGAAGCGCTCGGCTTCCTCGAGCGCGTGAACGGCGACCGCTATTTCCGGCTCGGCGTCGGCGTGCTGCGGCTCGGCTTCGAATACCTGAATTCGCTCGAACTGACCGATCTCGGCGCGCCCGTGCTCGAACGGCTGCGCGACGCGACCGGCCTGTCGACGCATCTGCTGATCCGCGACCAGCGCGACGTCGTGTTCGTCGCGAAGGCGCAGAGCAACACGTCGATGTTCGGTTCGGTGAAGGTGCACGTCGGCACGCGCCTGCCCGCGCATGCGACCGTGCATGGCCACGTGCTGATGGGCGACCTGACGCGCGACGCACTGCGCCAGCTGTATCCGGAAAAGCGGCTCGAGCAGTTCACCGAGCGCACGCCGGGCACCGTCGACGAACTTTACGAACGCGTGCGCCATTACGCGCGGCTTGGCTACGCGATGAGCGAGGCGGCGTTCGAGAGCGGCATTTCGGCCGTGACCGCACCCGTACGCGATCATTCGGGCTCGATCGTCGCGGCGATCACCGCGACGGTGCCGCGCTCGGAGATCGGCGAGGCCCGCGAGAAGGAACGGCTCGTCGAAGCCGTGTGCGGCGCGGCAGTCGACCTGTCACAGCGGCTGAACTATCGTCCGCTCGAAAGCGATCCGACGTTCGCGCATGCGCGCCACAAGGTCGCGATGTTCTGAGTGTTTCGATGCGCGGCCGGCGGCCGCGCAAATGCAATGCGCGAAAGAAAGAGAGCGGCCCGCGGGCCGCTCTCGTCGTTTCAGGCGACGCACGCCCGACGTCGTTCAGAACGAGTGGTGGATCCCGGTGAGCACGATCACCTGGTTCGCGGTGCTCGACACACCTGCCGTGAAGAACGCGGCCTTTGCACCGCCCGAGCCGTGCTCGTACAACACGTTCGCATAAAGCTGCGTGCGCTTCGACAGCGCATAGATGTCGCCGAGCTCGACCTGCGTCCAGCGGCGGCCGGCCAGCGTCGTGGTCGCCGCGCCGCCCGCGATCGTGTTGAACGCGCTGCTGCGGTAGTTCACGCCGGCGTCGTAGCTCTGGAACGTGTCCGAAAAGCCGTTCGACTGCATCTTCGTGCGCGTGTACAGGCCGTGCACGAGGAAGTCGCCGAACTGGTAGGACGCGCCCGCGCCGATGTTCTCGACCTTGCTCGCGGTGTCGCCGTTCGCGGTGTTCTGCCCCTGGAACGACGTGATGCCGGTCGTGCCGATCAGGATCGAGCGGTCGTGCTCGTTCGAGTACACGGCCGACGCCTTGAACGGCCCGTTCGCATAGTTCAGCGCGACGCCGAGCGACTTGCCGGTCGAGAAGTTCGTCGTGTTGCCGAGCGCCATCGTCGCCGCGGCCGAGAAGCCCGCGAAGGTCGGTGAGCGGTACTTGACCGAGTTGTTGTACGGCACGTTGCCGGTCGCGGCGAGCCCGTCGATGTTGCCGGGATGGAACGCGTACCAGCTCATCGCGAGGTAGGCGGTGCTGAGCGGATCGAGATAATCGAACGACAGCGGCGTCTGGCGGCCGAGCGTCAGCGTGCCGTAGCGTTCCGAGCCGAGGCCGACGAAGGCCGCGCGGTTCCAGATCGTGTTCGCGGTCGCGAACTGGCCGTTGTTCGTATAGAAGCCGTTTTCGAGCTGGAAGATCGCCGACAGGCCGTCGCCGAGGTCTTCCTTGCCCTTCAGGCCCCACCGGTCGGGCTGCGTATTGCCCTGGATCATTGCCCACTTCGCATGGCCGCCGACGTTGTTCACGTAAGCGACACCCGCATCCATGCTGCCGTACAGCACCACGCTGCTCTGCGCCCACGCGCCCGACGCGGCGCCCAATCCGATCACTGCTGCTGCTACCGCATGCTTGACCATTTGATCTCCTGAATCTCCAACCTGATGAAAACGTGCCGTGGCGGCACGCGCGGGAACGGCCGGCCGTCGCGCGCGTTCGCCATCGAGCGGGCATTCGTATGTTCCATATAAGGAACGATGTGCCTCTGATGGAATGGAGTATAGAGGCGTCCCGCAGCGTATCAAAAATAATTTTTTCGGGACGGATGGGTTTCGGGCCGATGCTCGGCGTCGGGTTGCGAAGCCCGTGTAAACCCGGTAAATCCCCGTCAGATAACAAAAAATTTCATTTGATGAGATAGGCGAACGCGATCGCCGACCCGGCGGTCAGTGTTTTCCCTAGGGCGTGCACCTTTTTGTTTTACTCGTGGAAAGTCACTCTTATAATCACCATCCATAAACTGCTGTTCCGAATATGGAACAAATCGGAACAAACCGAGAGTCGATCAGAAGGAAGGGTGTGAGATGTCTGAACAATGGGTTTGCGCCGGGCACGCCGGCGCGCTGTCGGAAGACACGCCGATCGAGTTCAAGCGGACCGACGGCGTCGAAATCGGGATCTACCGCGTCGGCGACGACGTGTATGCGCTCGAGAACGTATGCCCGCATGCGTACGCGCTGCTGACGCAGGGGTTCGTCGACGAAGGCACGGTCGAATGCCCGCTGCACGAGGCCGTGTTCGACATCAAGACGGGCGAATGCCTGAAGGGTCCGGGCGGACGCGCACTGAAGCAGTACGCGGTGCGGCTCGCCGGCGAGGAAATCCAGATCAAGGTGGAATGACATGAAAGAAGCGACCGTCAACTTCAATCCCTTCCTGAAGCCGTGGGTGGCGCCGCAGCCGAACAACGTCGCTGGCAAGGGGCAGATCGAGATCCCCGGCCAGGTGGAGAACCAGGTCTGGCAGAACCGCAAGGCCGCACCGACCCAGTACGAAAACGACCTCGGCGATGCGCTCGAACGCGTATTCGAAGCCGGCGCGACCGAGCTGGACGAGGTCGTCGCGGGCCTGAACCGCATCGGCTTCCGCGCGCCGGACGGCACGGTATGGACACCTGAGCGCTTCCGCGCCGAAATGGCCTCGCTCGCGGAATGACCGCCTGAGCGCCGACCGCCGACCGACGACAACCGCATCCGGAGCACACTGATGACGTCCCCCGAACAACACGCAGCACAACACGACCCGGTCCGTGCCTATCTCGACCGCGGCATCAAGAACTACTGGTATCCCGTCGCGCCGAGCTGGCAGGTGTCGAATGCACCGGTCGGCCTCACGCGCCTGTCCGAGCAGATCGTGCTGTGGCGCGATCACGACGGCAAGGTCCACGCGCTCGAGGATCGCTGCCCGCACCGCGGCGCACGCCTGTCGCTCGGCTGGAACCTCGGCGGCAACATCGCCTGCTGGTATCACGGCATCGAAGTCGACGGCGGCGGCACGGTCAACCGCGTGCCGGCCGTATCGAACTGTCCGCTCGAAGGCACGAAGTGCGTGAAGTCGTATCCGGTCGAGGAGAAGGCCGGCGCGATCTTCCTGTGGTTCGGCGATGAAGCGCACGGCGAGCCGGCGCCGCTGAACCTGCCCGAGGAACTCGTCGACGACGCGTACGGCCACTTCCTGTGCGTGTCGAACTGGAAGTGCAATTACCAGTACGCGATCGACAACGTGATGGACCCGATGCACGGCGCGTACCTGCATGCCACGTCGCACTCGATGGCCGAAGGCGACAAGCAGGCCGACATGCGCGTGCGCAAGACGGAAACGGGCCTGATGTTCGAGAAGATCGGCCAGCGCGACGTGAACTTCGACTGGGTCGAGCTCGGTGAAACGGGCTGCCTGTGGATGCGCCTCGCGATCCCGTACAAGCAGAAGTTCGGCCCGGGCGGCAACTTCGGGATCATCGGCTTCGCGACGCCGGTCGACGGCGACAACTGCCAGGTCTACTTCTGGCGCACCCGCAAGGTCAGCGGCTGGCAGCGCGACGTGTGGCGCTTCATGTACCGCAACCGCCTCGAGGGCCTGCACTGGGACGTGCTCGAGCAGGACCGCTACGTCCTCGAAAGCCTCGCGCCGAATGCGCGCGATCACGAATACCTGTACCAGCACGACGTCGGCGTGACGCGCGTGCGCCGGATGCTGCGCACGCGTGCGCAGGAGCATCTTTCCGCGCTCGACGCGTATCGCGCGGCGCAGGCGCAGGCCGCATCGGAGCCGGCAAATGGCTGAGCGCGCTCCGGTCGTGTCGCTCGCGGGGCGCCGCGTGCTCGTCACGGGCGGCGCGCGCGGGCTCGGCGCGGCGTTCGTGAAGGCGCTCGTCGAAGCGGGCGCGCAGGTCGCGTTCGGCGACGTGCTGGCCGATGAAGGCCGCGCGCTTGCCGCGCAACTCTCCGCAGCCGGCCACGTCGCGCATTGCTTCGTACTCGATCTTGCCGATCCGGCGAGCGTCACCGCGTTCGTCGCGCAGGGCGCGGCGGCGCTCGGCGGCATCGATGCGCTGATCAACAACGCGGCGATCACGAACTCGGGCGGCAAGCTGTCGACCGAGCTCGACGTGTCGACCTGGGACGCCGTGATGAACGTGAACGTGCGCGGCCTGTGGCTCGTCAGCAATGCGGCGCTGCCGTATCTCGCGCAGTCGGGCCGCGGCGCGATCGTGAACCTTGCATCGGACACCGCGCTGTGGGGCGCGCCGAAGCTGCTCGCGTACGTCGCGAGCAAGGGCGCGGTGATCGCGATGACGCATGCGCAGGCACGCGAGTTCGGCGCGCACGGCGTGACGGTCAACGCGATCGCGCCGGGGCTGACCGAAGTCGAGGCGACGGCCTACGTGCCGGCCGAGCGCCACGCGTTCTACATGCAGGGCCGCGCGCTGACGCGTGCGCAGGTGCCCGACGACGTGACGGGCCCCGTGCTGTTCCTGCTGTCGGACGGCGCGCGCTTCGTGACGGGTCAACTGCTGCCGGTGAACGGCGGCTTCGTGATGAATTGATTGAATTGAAGTTTTCACTCTGATGAAGGAGAGGACGATGGCGGACGCCGATCTCGAACGCAAGTCGTGGGACCAGCCGGAAGGCGCAAGCTTCAACGACTGGATGGAAGGGCGCGTGGCGCGCTATGCGACCCGTCGCTACGACTGGGACGCACTGAAGTTCCAGGCCGACTACGACCCGAAGTACCGCCGTGCGCAGATGCGCTACGTCGGCACGGGCGGCACGGGCGTCGCGAAGGACGTCAACACGGTGCCGGCCGGCGGCTTCACGTTCTCGACGATGGTCATCCCGGCCGGCAACATCGGCCCGAGCCACATCCACATGGATGTCGAGGAAATCTTCTTCGTGCTGCGCGGCAAGATGAAGGTGATCTGCGAGCGTGACGGCGAGACGTGGGAAGCGATCCTCGGCGAGCGCGACCTGATCTCGGTGCCGCCGGGCGTGTATCGCACGGAAATCAACATCGGCGAGGAAGATGCGCTGATGTGCGTGATGCTCGGGTCGCCGAAGCCGGTCACGCCGACCTATCCGCCCGATTCGCCGCTCGCGAAGATCAAGCGCTGAGACGGAGCCGGTGAAGCAATGAGTGTCATCGACAAACGTGAACGCGACCGCACCGCGGCGTTCGCCGCGCTGCTCGGGCAGTTTCCCGAACAGCGTTGCGCGGCCGGCGCGGCGGGCACGATCGGTTATCGCGAAGCCGGCGCGCAGCATGCGGGCCGTGCATTGCCCGTCGTGCTGCTGCACGGCATCGGCTCGGGCGCCGCATCGTGGGTCCGCCAGCTCGACGCGCTCGGCGCATCGCGGCGCGTGCTCGCGTGGGATGCGCCCGGTTACGGCGCGTCGACGCCGGTGCAAGGCGCGTCGCCGGCCGCCGCCGATTACGCGGCATCGCTGAACGCGTGGCTCGAGGCACTCGGCATCGAACGCTGCGTGCTGGTCGGTCATTCGCTCGGCGCGATCATCGCGGGCGGTCTCGCCCGCGTGATGCCGGCGCGGATCGCCGGCCTGCTGCTGGTGTCGCCCGCGGGCGGCTACGGCAGCGCACCGGCTGAAACGCGCGAATCGCGCCGCGACGCGCGGCTCGCGCTGCTCGCTGAACTCGGCCCGGCCGGGCTCGCCGAGCAGCGCAGCGGCAACATGCTGTCCGGTTTCGCGAGCGAGGATGCGCGGGCGTGGGTGCGCTGGAACATGGCGCGCATCGTGCCGGCCGGCTACGCGCAGGCCACGCATCTGCTTGCGAATGCCGATCTCGCAACGGATCTCGCCGGCTTTCGCGGCCGCACGGCCGTGGCCGTCGGCGCGAACGACGCGATCACGCCGCCCGCGGCATGCGAGCGGATCGCCGCGGCCGCGCACGTCGGGCTGCAGGTGATTCCGCAAGCAGGCCATGCCGGCTACGTGGAAGCACCGGCCGTCTATTCCGCACTGATCGACACGTTCTGCCGTCAGTGCGACCAACAGCGGGGACTGGCATGAATTACGACCCCCACGCTCTCGTTCGTTCGCTTGGGGGGGGGGCGCAGCCCCCTCATACCCAGAATACCGATGCCTCCCTTGGGGCGGCCCGGCGGGAGGCATCATGAACGAACCGCTGCAACAACCCGAGCAGGAAAACGGCAAGGCCGAAGCCAGCTACGTGGTCCCCGGCCTCGAACGCGGGCTGCGGATCCTCGCCGAATTCTCGCCGCGCGAGCCCGTGCTCGGCGCGCCCGAATTGTCGAAGCGGCTCGGCATTCCGCGCACGACGGTGTTCCGTCTGCTGCAGACGCTCGAATCGCTCGGCTTCCTCGAGCGCGCGGACAAGGATCGCAACTACAAGCTCGGCATCGCCGTGCTGCGGCTCGGTTTCGAATACCTGAGCTCGCTGGAGCTGACCGATCTCGGCCTGCCGGTGATCGAGAGCCTGCGCGACGCGACCGGCTTCACGACGCACATCGTGATCCGCGACGGCCGCGACGTGGTGTTCGTCGCGAAGGCGCAGAGCCAGGCGCCGGTGTTCAGCTCGATCCGCGTGAACGTCGGCACGCGCTTGCCCGCGCATGCGACGACACACGGCCACGTGCTGATGGGCGACCTGTCGCTGAAGGAGCTGCATGCGCTGTATCCGGAAGGCGCGCTGAACCGGATGACGAACGCAACGCCGGAAACGGTCGACGCGCTGTACGAAGTGATCCGCGAGGATGCGCGGCGCGGCTACGGCGTCAGCAATTCGTCGTTCGAGCGCGGCATCTCGGTGGTCACCGCGCCGGTGCGCAACGAGACGCAGAAGATCGTCGCGTGCATCACGGTGACGGTGCCGAGGCCGGAGATCGACGCGGCGCTGATCGCGGACGGCCTGATCGACAAGGTGCAGCGCGCGGCGGCGGAACTGTCGCGGCGGCTCAATTACCGCTCGGATGACGAGCACACGTTTCTCAAGGCTTTAGGATTGAAATGAGACCCCCACGCATGCTTCGCACGCTGCCCCCCAAGGGGGCGGTCAATCCTCTTGGGGCGGCCCGGCGACCGATGAAACAGCCCCCACGTTCGCTTTGCTCACTGCCCCCCGAGGGGGCGGCCGGCCCTCTTGGGGCGGCCCGGCGAGGGCCGACGACATGATCCAGATCGATCTGACCGGGCAGGTGGCGGTGGTGACGGGCGGTTCGTCCGGCATCGGCCTCGCGACCGCCGAACGGTTCCTGCAGGCGGGCGCGTCGGTCGCGATTTGCGGCCGCGACAGCGAGCGCCTCGCGCGCGCCGAAGCGATGCTCGTTGAAAAGTATCCGGGTGCGCAACTGCTCGCCGCGCGCTGCAACGTGCTCGACGAAGCCGACGTGGATGCGTTCGCGCAAGCCGTATCGACGCGCTTCGGCCGTGCCGACATGCTGGTCAACAACGCCGGCCAGGGCCGCGTGTCGACCTTCGCCGACACGACCGACGACGCGTGGCGCGAAGAACTCGAACTGAAGTATTTCAGCATCATCCGCCCGACGCGCGCGTTCCTGCCGCTGCTGCGCGACGCGCAGGCGCCGACGATCACCTGCGTGAACTCGCTGCTCGCGCTGCAGCCGGAGCCGCACATGGTCGCGACGTCGTCGGCGCGCGCGGGCGTGCTGAGCCTCGTGAAGTCGCTCGCGACCGAGCTCGCGCCGCAGCGCATCCGCGTGAACTCGATCCTGATCGGCATCGTCGAGTCGGGCCAGTGGCGCCGCCGTTACGAAACGCAGTCGCAGTCCGGCGAAAGCTGGGAGGACTGGACGGGCGCGATCGCCCGCACGAAGAACATTCCGCTGAACCGCTTCGGCAAGCCTGACGAGGCCGCCTGGGCACTCTTTTATCTCGCAACGCATCTGTCGTCGTACACGACGGGCAGCCATATCGACGTTTCTGGAGGCTTTGCACGCCATGTCTAAAAAAACCACGGTTGGCGAGCTGATTGCCGCCTTTCTCGAGCAGTGCGGCGTGAAGACCGCATTCGGTGTCATCTCGATCCACAACATGCCGATCCTCGACGCGATCAACTCGCGCGGCAACATCCGGTATGTCGGTGCACGCGGCGAAGCCGGCGCCTTGAACATGGCCGACGGGCTGGCCCGCGTGTCGGGCGGCCTGGGCGTCGCGTTCACCAGCACGGGCACGGCGGCGGGCAACGCGGCCGGCGCGATGGTCGAGGCGCTGACGGCCGGCACCGCGCTGCTGCACGTCACGGGGCAGATCGAGACGCCGTACCTCGACCAGGATCTCGCGTATATCCACGAAGCGCCGGACCAACTGTCGATGCTGCATTCGATCTCGAAGGCCGCGTTCCGCGTGCGTACCGTCGAAACCGTGCTGCCGACGATCCGCGAAGCCGTGCGCATCGCGCAGACGGCGCCGACGGGCCCCGTGTCGGTCGAGATTCCGATCGACATCCAGGCCGCTGAAATCGAATGGCCGGAAGACCTCGCGCCGGCACACGTCGCGGTGCGCGAGCACGACACCGCCCGCGTCGCGAAGCTCGCCGACGCACTGGCGGCCAAGCGCCGCCCGTTGCTGTGGCTCGGCGGCGGCGCGCGCCACGCACGCGAGGAAGTCGAACGCCTCGTGAAGCTCGGCTTCGGCGTCGTGACGAGCGTGCAGGGCCGCGGCGTGCTGCCCGAGGATCACCCGGCGACGCTCGGCGCGTTCAACGTGCATGCGTCCGTCGAAGCGTTCTACAAGACCTGCGATGCGCTCGTCGTCGTCGGCTCGCGCCTGCGCGGCAACGAAACGCTGAAGTACAAGCTCGCGCTGCCGCAGCCGCTGTTCCGCATCGACGCCGACGCGCTCGCCGACAACCGCGGCTATCGCAACGAGCTGTTCGTGCATGGCGATTCGAAGCGCGTGCTGGCCGAGCTGGCCGACCGGCTCGAAGGCCGCCTGTCGGTCGATCCGCAGTTCGCGGCCGATCTCGCGGCCGCCCGCGAGCAGGCGGTGGCCGACGTGTCGAAGGGCCTCGGGCCGTACAAGCAGCTCGTCGACACGCTGCAGGGCGCCGTGGGCCGCGACTACAACTGGGTGCGCGACGTGACGATTTCGAACAGCACGTGGGGCAACCGCCTGCTGAAGATCTTCGAGCCGCGCTCGGGCGTGCATGCGCTCGGCGGCGGCATCGGCCAGGGCATCCAGATGGGCATCGGCGCGGCGCTGGCGGAAGCGGCGGCGAAGACGGTCTGCCTCGTCGGCGACGGCGGCCTGATGGTCAACGTCGGCGAGCTCGTCACGGCCGTGCAGGAAAACGCGAACGTGATGATCGTGCTGATGAACGACCAGTGCTACGGCGTGATCCGCAACATCCAGGACGCGCACTACGGTGGCCGCCGCTGCTTCGTGCAGCTGCACCAGCCCGACTTCGCGCAGTTCTGCGCGAGCTTCGGCCTCACGCACTACCGGATCTCGTCGCTCGACCAGGCAGAAGCGATCGTGCGCGAAGGGATGGCGAAGGCTGGCCCGGTGATGGTCGAGGTCGACATGCTGTCGGTCGGCGCGTTCGCGTCGAACTTCGCAGGCCCGCCGGTCAAGAAGGAAGAACCGTCGGAGCGCCAATATGCTTAACGGGCAAAAGCGGGCCCACGCACCCGTCGACGTCGCGATGATCGGCTTCGGTGCGATCGGCGCGGCCGTGTACCACGCGGTCGAGCACGACGCGTCGCTGCGCGTCGCGCACGTGATCGTGCCGGAACACCAGCGCGCGGCGGTGCAGGGCGTGCTGGGCGGCGTGGTGGAGGTCGTGTCGTCGGTCGACGCACTGGCCCGCCGCCCGGAGTTCGCGCTGGAATGCGCGGGCCACAGCGCGCTCGTCGATCACGTCGTGCCGTTGCTGAAGGCCGGCACCGATTGCGCGGTCGCGTCGATCGGCGCGCTGTCCGACCTTGCGCTGCTTGACGTGCTCGCACAGGCGGCCGACGAAGGCGACGCGACGGTCACGCTGCTGTCCGGCGCGATCGGCGGGATCGACGCGCTGGCGTCCGCGAAGCAGGGCGGCCTCGACGAAGTGCTGTACGTGGGCCGCAAACCGCCGCTCGGCTGGCTCGGTACGCCCGCCGAGGCACTCTGCGACCTGCGTGCGATGACCGGGGAAAAGGTGATCTTCGAAGGCAGCGCGCGCGATGCCGCGCGCCTGTATCCGAAGAACGCGAACGTCGCGGCCACCGTCGCGCTCGCGGGCCTCGGCCTCGACGCGACGCACGTGCGCCTGATTGCCGATCCGGCGGTCGAGCGCAACGTGCACCGCATCACCGCGCGCGGCGCATTCGGCGAGATGTCGCTGGAAATGAGCGGCAAGCCGCTGCCCGACAACCCGAAGACGTCCGCGCTGACGGCGTACAGCGCGATCCGCGCGCTGCGCAACCGCGCGGCCCGCTGCGTGATCTGACCGGGCCCTTGAAGGTCCGCCCGCGCCACGGCGAGGGCGGACGTGCAGAGACAGATTTGTGGGACTTGTGACATGACTCCTTTCGATACGAGCCTCGTACCCGACGGCAACATCCTGATCGGCGGCGAATGGCGGCGCGGCCGTGGCGCGCCTTACGCGAGCATCTATCCGGCCGACCAGTCGCTGAACATGGAAGTGTCGACCGCGGATGCGGAAGACGCGGCCGAAGCCGTCGTGGCTGCCGACGCCGCATGGCGCCGCGCCGACTGGGCCGGATTGAAGCCGCACCTGCGTGCGCAGGTGCTGTATCGCATCGCCGATCTGATCATGCAGCGCCACGAGGCGCTCGCGAACCTGCAACGCCGCGACAACGGCAAGCCGATCGGCGAGACGCGCGTGCTGGTGGCGAGCGCCGCGAACACGTTCCGTTATTTCGCGGCGTGCCTCGAGACGCTCGACGAGGAACTGACGCCGTCGCGCGGCGACTACCTGACGATGAGCGTGTACGAGCCGATCGGCGTGATCGCGGCGATCACGCCGTGGAATTCGCCGATCGCGTCCGATGCGCAGAAGCTCGCGCCGGCGCTGGCCGGCGGCAACGCGGTGGTGCTGAAGCCGGCCGAAGTCACGCCGCTCGTGTCGCTCGCGCTGGCGCGCATCTGCGAGGAAGCGGGCGTGCCGAAGGGCGTGCTGAGCGTGCTGCCGGGCAAGGGCTCGGTGATCGGCGACGTGCTCGTGCGCCATCCGCTGGTGAAGAAGGTGTCGTTCACGGGCGGCACCGAAGTGGGCCGCGGCATCGCGCGCATCGCGGCCGAGAAGCTGATGCCGGTGTCGCTCGAACTCGGCGGCAAGTCGCCGACGATCGTATGCGACGACGCCGATCTCGACCACGCGGTCAACGGCGTGCTGTACGGCATCTTCAGCTCGTCGGGCGAAGCGTGCATCGCCGGCTCGCGGCTGTTCGTGCAACGTTCGGTGTACGACGAATTCATGAAGCGTTTGGTGGCCGGCGCACGCAAGCTGCGCGTGGGCGACCCGACGCGGCCCGACACGCAGATGGGGCCGCTGATTACCGCAAAGCATCGCGAATCGGTGGAGCGCTACGTGGCGCTCGGTCTCGAGGAAGGTGGCCGCCTGCTGTGCGGCGGCGAACGGCCGTCGGGCGACGGGCGCGAGCACGGCTTCTTCTATCAGCCGACGATTCTCGAAGGCCTGCCGAACAGCGCGCGCATCTGCCAGGAAGAAATTTTCGGGCCCGTGCTCGTCGCGATGCCGTTCGACGACGAAGCGTCGCTGATCGCGCAGGCGAACGACAGCGTGTTCGGCCTGGCGGCCGGCATCTGGACGCGCGACTACAAGCGCGCCTGGCGCCTCGCGCGTGCGCTGGAAACGGGCACCGTCTGGATCAACACGTACAAGCTGTTTTCGATCTCCACGCCGTTTTCGGGCTGGAAGGAGAGCGGGATGGGGCGCGAGAAGGGGCGTCTCGGCATCCGCGAGTACATGCAGCAGAAGAGCCTCTACTGGGGCTTGAACGACGCGCCGCTGCCGTGGGCGAACTGAGCGAAGGGGAATGACGCAATGAGCATTTTGGGAATCGAGCAGATCACGTACGGCGTCGACGACCTCGCGACCTGCCGGCGCTTTTTCGCCGACTGGGGGATGAAGGAAGTCTCGCACGACGACGCGCGCGCACGCTTCGAGACGCTGAACGGCTGCACCGTGCTGGCCGTCAAGGCCGACGATCCGGCGCTGCCGCCTGCGTTCGAGGCGGGCCCGACGCTGCGTGAAGTCACGTGGGGCGTCGCGACGCAGCAGGAACTCGACGCGCTGCGCACGAAGCTCGCCGGCCAGCCCGGTTATTACGCGCAGGACGACGCGGTCGGCTGCATCGACCCGAACGGGATGGCGATCCGCATCGAAGTCACGCGCAAGCGCGCACTCGACATCACGGGCTCGCCGTCGAACGTGTGGGGCCAGACGCTGCGCGTCGACCAGCCGAGCCCGATCTATGCGCGCGCGGAGCCGGTCGAGGTCGGGCATGTCGTGTTCTTCACGAACTGCCTCGATGCGCAGGAAAAGTTCTACCACGAGCTGCTGGGCTTCGAGACGTCCGACCGTTACCCGGGCCGCGGTGCGTTCATGCGCTGCGCGCCGCACGGCGGCCACCACGACCTGTTCCTGCTCGCGCTGCCGAACGGCAAACGCGGCCTGAACCACGTCGCGTTCACCGTGCGCGACATCCACGAGGTGTTCGGCGGCGGCATGCACATCGACCGCTGCGGCTGGGAAACGCAACTCGGCCCGGGCCGTCATCCGGTGTCGTCCGCGTACTTCTGGTACTTCCAGAACCCGGCCGGCGGCCTGATCGAGTACTACGCGGACGAAGACGTGCTGACGCCCGAGTGGCAGCCGCGCGAATTCGAGCCGGGCCCGACCGTGTTCGCCGAATGGGCGGTCGACGGCGGCCTCGATGGCAACACGCGCCGGCAGAAGAACGCGAAGGCGCCGGAAGGCAAGTTCATGACGGAGCGCAAATCGTGAGCGAAGAGAACGCACAGGAGCCGGCCGCGCCCGGCACGGTCGTCGTGATCGGCGGCGGCCAGGCCGCCGGCTGGGTGTTGAAGACGCTGCGCGCGGAAGGCTTTGCGGGCCGCCTCGTGATGATCGCGGATGAACCGCATTTGCCGTACGAGCGTCCGCCGTTGTCGAAGGCCGTGCTGGCCGGCGACGCCGACATCGAAACCGTGCGCGTCGTGCGTCCTGACGAATTCGACGCGCTGAACGTGGAAGCATGGCAGCCGGAACGCGCCGCATCGATCGACCGCGCGCGCCGCGTCGTGACAACCGAAAGCGGCCGCGAGATCGAATACGACCGTCTCGTGATCGCGACCGGCGGCACGTCGCGCCGCTTGCCGGATGCGCTCGTGAGGACCCCGAACCTGCATTACCTGCGCACGCTCGACGAAGCAGCCGCGCTCGGCGAGAAGCTGCGTGCGAGCCGGCGCGTGCTCGTGATCGGCGGCGGCTGGATCGGCCTCGAGGTCGCGGCGACCGCGCGCAAGCTCGGCGTCGAAGCGGTGGTCGTCGAAGGCGCGCCGCGGCTGTGCGGCCGCTCGGTGCCTCAGATCGTGTCGGATTTCCTGCTCGACCTGCACCGCGCGAACGGTGTCGACGTACGCCTCGGCGCGGCGCTTGCTTCGCTCGACGCGCAGCCGGACGACGCGTCGAAGGTGCGTGCAACGCTCGCCGACGGCACGACGATCGACGCCGATTTCGCGGTGGCCGGCATCGGCCTCGCACTGAACGCGTCGCTCGCGAGCGATGCGGGGCTGGCGATCGACGACGGCATCGTCGTCGACGAATTCGGCGCGACGAGCGACCCGGCGATCTTCGCGTGCGGCGACGTCGCGAACCATCACAACGGCTGGCTGAAGCGGCGCGTGCGGCTCGAATCGTGGGCCAACGCGCAGAACCAGGCGATCGCGGCCGCGAAAGCCGTGCTCGGCGTGCGTGCGCCGTACGCGGAGATTCCGTGGTTCTGGTCCGATCAGTACGACGTGAACCTGCAGATCCTCGGCGATCTGCCGGCCGATGCGCAGCTCGTCGTGCGCGGCGATCTTGCCGCGCGCCGCGCGACGCTGTTTTTCGTGGGCGAAGGACATGTGAGAGGTGTCATCGCCGTCAACAACGCACGTGAGCTGAAGCTCGCGCGCAAGTGGATGAACCAGGGCCGGGCAGTGGATACGGAAGCCCTGGCAGACACGAGCAAGACACTGGCCTGACCGGGCGACGAGACACAGGAGACAACCCGCATGAGCACTTTCGACAACGTCGTGGCCGGTCGCGCCACGATGGAAGCTGCCGCCTCCACGCCCGGCGCGATCATCGCGCGGCTCGAGCGGCTTCCCGCCAACGCGATGCAGATCCGCGCGCGCGTGCTGATCGGCACCGCGACGTTCTTCGACGGCTTCGACGTGATCACGATCGCGGCGACGCTGCCGCTGCTGATTCACAAATGGGGGCTGTCGCCGACGCAGATCGGCATGCTGATCGCGTCCGGCGCGATCGGCCAGCTGATCGGCGCCTTCCTGTTTCCCGCGCTGGCCGAGAAGCATGGCCGCGTGAAGGCGATCGCGTGGAGCTCGGCCGTGATCGGCATCACGAGCATCGCGTGCGGCTTCGCGCCGACCTTCGAGATCTTCGTGCTGCTGCGGATTCTGCAGGGCCTGGGCCTCGGCGGCGAGTTGCCGGTCGCGGCGACGTACATCAACGAGATCACGCGTGCCCATGGCCGCGGCCGCTTCGTGCTGCTGTACGAGATCGTGTTCCCGATCGGGCTGCTCGTGTCGATGGCGCTCGGTGCGTGGCTCGTGCCGCGCTTCGGCTGGGAAATCATGTACTTCGTCGGCGGGCTGCCGCTGATCCTGTCGCTCGTGCTCACGCGCCTCGTGCCGGAATCGCCGCGCTGGCTCGCGTCGCGCGGGCGGCTCCCGGAAGCCGGGCGGGCGGTCGGCGTGTTCGAAGCATCGGTGCGCGGCGAGCTGCCGCCGGTCACGCAGGCAGCGGCGTTCGACGAGATGGTGCGCCAGCATCCGAAGCGCAAGATGAGCGACCTGTTCAGCGCCGCGTATCGCAAGCGCACGCTCGCGGTGGCGACGTTGTGGGCGACCTGCGGATTCATCCAGTACGGGCTGTCGACGTGGCTGCCGACGATCTACAAGAACTTCTATCACGCGCCGCTGCAGCTCGCGCTGAACCTCGCGGTGATCGGCTCGGTGATGGGGGTGCTCGGGTCGCTGGCGTCGGCGCTGCTCGTCGACAAGCTCGGCCGCAAGCCGGTGATCGTGTGGTCGTTCGTGCTGTGCGCGCTGTCGCTGGCGTTTGCGGGCTTCTATCACGCGTCGTCGGTGTACGTCGTGTCGATCTTCTGCTCGCTGTCGCTCGGGTTGATGGCGTCGGGGTTCATTACCGCGTACGTCTATACGCCGGAGCAGTATCCGACGAGCATCCGTGCGTCGGGCTGCGGCCTCGGCAGCGCATGGCTGAAGATCGCGTCGTTCGTCGCGCCGATGGTGGTGCCGCACGCGATTATCGGCGGCAACCTCGCGCCGGCGTTTTACCTGATCGGCATCGTGCCGCTGATCGCGGCGGTGACCGTGCACTTCGTCGGGATCGAGACGAAGGGGAAGGTGCTCGAAGCGCTTGAAGCGTAAGCGCTGGCGGCGGTAACGGATGAAGTGAAGCGGCCCGGGCGATGTCCGGGCCGTTTTGTCTGGTGGCGATCGGGGTGCCGCGCCGGAGCGGGGCGTGCGAACGCGTGCAATGGCCGACTTGCGGCTTGCGTGTTCTAATTCACGATCCCGTTTTTCGACCGACTGTCGCCATGCCTTTATTCGAACCCGTCACGCTGGATACGTCCCGCCTCGTCCTGCGGCCGCTACGCGACGCCGACGCGCCGACTTTCTTCGAGATCTGGTCCGATGCGGAAGCGATGCGCTATTTCTCGCTCTCGCCGATGACGCAGATCGAGCAGGCCGAGGCGCGCGTCGCGCGCAACGTGCAGACGTCCGCGAGCGGGGAGAGCCTGACCTGCGTGCTCGAACTGCGGGAAACCGGCGAAGCGCTCGGCGAATGCGTGCTGTTCCACGCGAACGCGCAATGCCGGCGCGCCGAGATCGGCTTCAGCCTGCGGCGCGCGTTCTGGCGCGGCGGATACATGCGCGAAGCGGCGTCGGCCATGATCGATCATGCGTTCGGCACGCTGCGGCTGAACCGGCTCGAGGCCGATATCGATCCGCGCAACGCCGCGTCCGCGGGGCTGCTCGAACGGCTGGGCTTCGTGCGGGAAGGGCTGCTGCGCGAACGCTGGATCGTCGGCGACGAAGTGTCGGACAGCGCGCTGTACGGGTTGCTGGCGAGCGATCGCCGCTGATGCGGCGGCGGCAGCAGCGGATCATTGCGCGGCAGGAACGATCGCGCACGCGTTGATGCAACGACGCCGGGCAATCGGGTTCGGCCCGCCAGGTTCGACTCGGCGGCCGGCCGATGAGGGTGTATTCACAACTTCGCGAGCCAGCCCTCGACCTTGTCTTTCCCGCGCAGCGTTGCAACCCATCGATCGGGCAACGCCTGTTCGCCGTACAGCACGCCGGCGAGGCCGCCGGCGATGGCCGCGGTCGTATCCGTGTCGTTGCCGAGCGCGATCGCGCGCTTCACGCAGTCCTCGTAGCTGCCCGTGGACAGCAGACAATGGATCGCCGACCAGAAACTGTCGACCACATAACCCGATCCTTGCGGCGCGTCGAAGCGGCCGTCGAGCACGATCTTCAGTTCGATTTCGTCGGTCGTGCCTTCGTAGCGCGCGAGCAGTTCGTCCTCTGCCGCGCGCACCGCATCGGGCGCGGGCTGGCCATCGACGATCCTCAGCGCCGTCAGGCAATAGAGCGCGCAGCAAAGCTGCGAACGCACGTGGCCATGCGTGACGACGCTCTGCTTGCGCGCGAGCCGGATCGCGTCGTCATACGACGCGGCGACGATCACGACGGGCAAGCAGCGCATCAGCGAGCCGTTGCCGTTGTCGCGCTCGTCGCGGGGCCCGGCCGCTGCGGGCGCGGCGCCGGCCGCCAGCGCATGGAACGCGCGTTGCGTCTGCAGGCCGACGTCGAATACGCGGCCGTCCGGCGTGAATGCGCCGCGATGAAACCAGTCCAGCAGGTTGCCGGCGAACGTATCGAGATTCAGGTCGTGCTCGCGCAGCAGTGCGTCGAGCAGCGCGAGTGCCTGCGCACCGTCATCGCTCCAGGTGCCGGTCGGTACGCCGTCATGCGCGCGAGCGAAGCCCGGCGGCGGGGTCATGTCGATCGCTGCAGGCGGCGGAATCGAAGCGGCGTCGTGGAATTCGTACGGCACGCCGAGCGCGTCGCCGATCAGCAGGCCAAGCAGGCCGCCGCGCAGGCGGGATCGTCGGTTCGGAATCGGTGTCATCGAAAGGAGTTCGGGTTGGGACGGCTTGCGTCGCGGAAGACCGTGTACAAGACCTTGAGCTGAACCCCGTCATTATGCAGTCGCCGCCAATTGGCGTACTTTTCCGACGGTTCACCGGGCGCCTTCGCGCGGTGGCAGCCGCAGTCGTCGTTGAAACGACCCGCGATGATTACGTCAACGCCTGCCCGGCCGCCACGTCGACAGGCACTTCGCGCTCCAGTGCCCGGGCGGCGAGTTCCCCGACCCAGTCCGCATCGGCGGGATCGACGACGCCATATTGGGCCGGCGGAAAAAAAGCATGGTGGTGAGCCGCCGCAGTCAGGCGCTCGCATTCGGCGCGAGACAGCAGACAGGACGTCACGGTCAATGGCGCCGCCGGTCCACTCCATCTCAATCCGATGCGGATAGGGGTGCGTGGCGCAAATGCAATTGCCAATTCTCGCCGCGGGATCAACCGTTTCGTCTCCGAGGGGAACGTTGGCGGCCCGTACCAGCTGTCTGCCGCAATTAGCTGATCCAGCACCAGCCAATGACCGACGGACGTTCGGGCCAGGATCCACTGCCTTACTCGGGCCCTGCTGGATCTGAGCTCGCCGTCGATCCATTCCTCGACGTAGAGGGGCTCCGGATCGTAGTCGTCCGACCACACGATGATTGCCGAACATAGCGTATGGCGCTCCAATTCGACATGCCCGTTGGACGGCATTTCTCGCCAGTACCGCTGCCGGGTACCGTACGTCGCGACGCACCAGTTCAGGCCGATCCACGCTGCGATGAAGAGCGCCGTGACCCATATGACGGTGACGGCTGTTTCGCCAACCGCACGATCCATATCAAAGGCCGGATCGACCATTCCGCGGTATGCAAGCAGACCCAGCAAGTACGCGAGCATCGGGATCACAGGCCCGACTACGACCGGCATCATCAGAATGGCGAGCCAGTTTCGGACATGCACGCTCCCCGCCGACTTGGCGCGCGCACGCTCCTCATCGCTCATCGCCGCGACTTCCCGCGCGGCAATGTCGTCGCTCGGGGTGTGGAACCGCTCGTAATTATTCTGGCATTGGGACATTCGACGGGCGTTTGGTGAAAGGGGGCGATAAAGCAGGAGTTGCCTCAAGAAACTGATTCTTGCATACGTCAGGGTCTGCTTGCGTGCGGAACGCATGTGCGGTCCGTATGCAAGCAGACCCTGGCCGATGTGCTGCGGCCGGTGCGAAACCCTGCCGCAGCGGCCCGCGTGCGCGGGCGTGCCGGCTGCGCGGTTCGCGAGCGAGTGGTTGGCCGTGTGACGCGTGCGCCGCGCCGGCAGGCGCGCGGGATTCTCGAGCGTGGATGACTTGCCGGATTCACGGGGCGAACGTACGCTTGGTCGATATCACGGTCCACCCACAGGTTCTCGACCATGCAAGCTCATCCTCTGCGTCTTTCCCCCGGCGACGATTTGCGCGGCGCGATCGAGCACGCGTTGCGCGGCCACGCATCGCACGCGGCCTTCGTGATCCAGGGCATCGGCAGCCTGAGCGTCGCGCAGTTGCGTTTCGCCGGCGCGGACCAGCCGACAGAACTGCGCGGCGACCTCGAAATCCTGACGCTGGCCGGCTCGGTATCGCCGGACGGCGCGCATCTGCATATGTCGATCTCGGATGCGGCCGGCCGCGTGACGGGCGGCCACGTCGCGAGCGGCTGCGTGGTGCGCACGACGGCCGAGATTCTGCTCGTGCTGCTGCCCGCGCATCGTTTTTCGCGCGAAGCCGATGCGGGCACCGGCTTCAACGAACTGGTGATCCGGAGCGCGCCTTCGTGAGGGGGGCCGCGACACCGCGTCGACACTGCGATGTGCCGATCGCGGCCTCCTTTCCGCACCGCATGAAAAAAGCGCCGCGGCCTTTCGGCCTGCGGCGCCTTCCAGGGCGCTGCGACGTCAACCACCCGTCGCAGCCCGCTCCGCGTGCTTACATCTGCACGGTGTCGGCCACTTCCTTGAAGTCTTCGATCTGGTCGAAGTTCATGTACTTGTAGATCTGGTCGCCGTTCGCGTTGAGCACGCCCATGTCGGCCATGTACTCTTCCTTGGTCGGGATCTTGCCCAGACGCGAGCAGATCGCCGCCAGTTCCGCCGAGCCGAGGTACACGTTCGTGTTCTTGCCCAGGCGGTTCGGGAAGTTACGGGTCGACGTCGACATGACCGTCGCGCCTTCGCGCACCTGTGCCTGGTTACCCATGCACAGCGAGCAGCCCGGCATTTCGGTACGCGCACCGGCCGTGCCGAACACGCCGTAGTGGCCTTCTTCGGTCAGCTGCTTCTGGTCCATCTTGGTCGGCGGCGCGACCCACAGCTTGACCGGGATGTCGCGCTTGCCTTCGAGCAGCTTCGACGCGGCGCGGAAGTGACCGATGTTGGTCATGCACGAGCCGATGAACACTTCGTCGATCTTCGCACCTGCGACGTCGGACAGCGTCTTCACGTCGTCCGGGTCGTTCGGGCATGCGACGATCGGCTCGTGGATGTCGGCGAGGTCGATCTCGATGACGGCCGCGTATTCGGCGTCCGCATCCGGCGCCAGCAGTTGCGGGTCGGCCAGCCACTGTTCCATTGCCTGGATGCGGCGCTGCAGGCTGCGCGGATCCTGGTAGCCCTGTGCGATCATCCACTTCAGCAGCGTGATGTTGCTGTTGAGGTACTCGATGATCGGTTCCTTGTTCAGGTGCACCGAGCAACCGGCTGCCGAACGCTCGGCCGACGCATCCGACAGTTCGAACGCTTGCTCGACCTTCAGGTCGGGCAGGCCTTCGATTTCGAGGATGCGGCCGGAAAAGATGTTCTTCTTGCCTTGCTTGGCGACCGTCAGCATGCCTTGCTTGATCGCGTACAGCGGGATCGCGTTGACGAGGTCACGCAGCGTGACGCCCGGCTGCATCTTGCCCTTGAAGCGGACCAGCACCGATTCCGGCATGTCCAGCGGCATCGTGCCGGTGGCGGCCGCGAACGCGACCAGGCCCGAACCTGCCGGGAAGCTGATGCCGATCGGGAAGCGCGTGTGCGAATCGCCGCCGGTGCCGACGGTGTCGGGCAGCAGCATGCGGTTCAGCCACGAGTGGATCACGCCGTCGCCCGGGCGCAGCGCGATGCCGCCGCGCGTGCTGATGAAGTTCGGCAGCGTCTGGTGCGTCTTCACGTCGACCGGCTTCGGATACGCGGCGGTGTGGCAGAACGACTGCATCACGAGGTCGGCCGAGAAGCCGAGGCACGCGAGATCCTTCAGTTCGTCGCGGGTCATCGGGCCCGTGGTGTCCTGCGAGCCGACCGAGGTCATCTTCGGTTCGCAGTACGTGCCCGGGCGCACGCCCTGGCCTTCCGGCAGACCGCACGCGCGGCCGACCATCTTCTGCGCGAGCGAGAAGCCCTTGCCGCTGTCGGCCGGCTGGTGCGGCAGGCGGAACAGCGTCGACGGCGCGAGGCCGAGCGCTTCACGTGCCTTCGCGGTCAGGCCGCGGCCGATGATCAGCGGAATGCGGCCGCCGGCGCGCACTTCGTCGAACAGCACGTCGGACTTGACCTGGAATTCGGCGATGACCTTGCCGTCCTTCAGCGCCTTGCCTTCGTACGGGCGCAGTTCGACCACGTCGCCCATTTCCATCTGCGACACGTCGAGTTCGATCGGCAGCGCGCCGGCGTCTTCCATCGTGTTGTAGAAGATCGGGGCGATCTTGCCGCCGAGGCACACGCCGCCGAAGCGCTTGTTCGGCACGAACGGGATGTCTTCGCCGGTGAACCACAGCACCGAGTTGGTGGCCGACTTGCGCGAGGAGCCGGTGCCGACCACGTCGCCCACGTAGGCGACCAGGTGACCCTTTTCCTTCAGTGATTCGATGAACTTGACCGGGCCGCGCTTGCCGTCTTCTTCCGGCGTGATGCCCGGGCGTGCGTTCTTCAGCATCGCCAGTGCGTGCATCGGGATGTCCGGGCGGGTGGTCGCGTCCGGGGCCGGCGACAGGTCGTCGGTGTTGGTTTCGCCCGTCACCTTGAACACGGTGATGGTCAGGCTTTGCGGCACTTCCGGACGGCTCGTGAACCATTCGGCGTCGGCCCAGCTCTGCAGCACGGCCTTCGCGTGCGCGTTGCCCTTGTCGGCGAGTTCCTTGACGTCATGGAACTGGTCGAACATCAGCAGGGTTTTCTTCAGTGCGTCGGCGGCCACGGCAGCGACGGCTTCATCGGACAGCAGCTCGATCAGCGGCTGGATGTTGTAGCCGCCGAGCATCGTGCCGAGCAGTTCGGTCGCGCGTTCGCGCGAGATCAGCGGGCAGGCGGTCTCGCCCTTGGCCACGGCGGCCAGGAAGCCGGCCTTCACGCGGGCGGCTTCGTCGACGCCGGCAGGCACGCGATGGGTGATCAGGTCGAGCAGCGTCTGCTCTTCGCCGGCGGGCGGGTTCGTCAGCAGTTCCACCAGTTCGGCGGTCTGCTGAGCCGTCAGCGGCAGGGGAGGAATACCGAGCGCGGCGCGGGCGGCCACGTGAGCACGAAAGTTTTCAAGCATGGGGAGACCTGCTGATATTGCGTTTGAGGGGAAGGCCTTGCCGGCACTCCGGGGCTGTTCCAGACACTGCTTTGCAGCGGGATTCTAATCTCAATGATCTTTAACGTCAAATGTCTTATGTCTTATATAAGAGTTGATGGTCGAGACACGGGGAGGCGCGGTGGCACGGGGCGGCGCTGTTTGGAGGTGTGTTCCGGAGGCTCGGCTGGGTGCGGATGCGAGCAAGGTGTTCCGGGTGGTTCTGGCAAGGACCGCGGGAGGTGCGGAGGGCGGCGCGGTGCGCTACCGGTAACGAAGCCTCGGGAGCCCGGTTGCCGGCGGCGCATATATCTGCACAAGCACGCAAGAAACGCCACATACAGGCCGCGTTCGCGCGCCTACGCTCTATTTCACGCGACTTTCAATCAGATTTGAAAAGACGGAGCGGGCATCGGTGCGTGCCGCTTGCCTGTCAAGGAATGGCCTGGAAGGCCGCGAGCCCTTGAATCCAGTCGATCGAGCACATGCCGATGGCGTCATGACGGTGTGCGCTATTTCCGCTTGGCGCGATACGCGTCGAGGTTCTTCCGCGCCTGCGCGCGGATTGCGCGTTGCACGAAAGGCGTCCAGCCGAGCAGGGCGCCTTTCAGCCCCAGCGCCTGACGCGCCCAGCGCCACAGGTCGAAGCTGTCGCGATGCTCGGCGATGCGTCCGTCGCGGAACAGGAACCGTGCGTCGATCCGGTTGACTACCATCCGGCCGGTCGCGGTGAAGCGGTAATGGGCGATCCACTCGGCGCGTCCGGCCTGTTGATCCGCGTCGACGTCGCCGAACGTCAATGAAAAGTCCTGCGCCCGCGCGACCAGCATGCGCCACATGTCGCGTGCGAGGTCGCCGCGCAGCTCGCCGAATGCGGGGTCGCTGAAGACGACGTCATCGGCATAGCAGTCGAGCATCGCGTCGATGTCGCGCTGCTGGAACGCCGTGTAGAAGCGCTGGATCAACTCGGTGTGCGGGTGGCTCATCGTGGGGTGTGTTGTCGTTGGAAATGCAGCGGGGTCTCGACGCGGTGGCCGGAGATTAGGCCGATTGAACCTCAGGTGCGTGCCATACGGCAAGGATGCGCTGATCGACTCGATGTCGACGCGTCTTCCCCGCCGCGATGCAGGTTACGCGCAGACGTTCGGTGTGACCACCGTCCGGACCGTGACATCCGTCGCGACATCGATCGAGAAAATGACCGTCAACAGCGGGAATTGATGCAGGCGTGCGCGGTTCCGGTTCAGCCGTCGTGACCCGAACGCGGCCTGCGCGTCACCGGCCGCCCGTCAGCGGCTCGCCAGCGCGACGTCCTGGTTGCCGCGCCCCGTCACCAGGCAGCCCGACATGAAGGCTTCGCTCTGGCTGCTGGCGGCTGCTTCGCCGAAACCGCGGCCGAGCGCATCGACCTTCACCTGCGCGGCACCTTGTTCGCACGCGAGCGGGCTGGTGTCGCGGCCCTGCGCATGCAGGATCGCGCGATCGCCAATGAGATACGCCAGCAGTGCGAAAACAGCGATATGTACGGCTCGTCTCATGGTTCGTCTCCTCGTGGCTCAAGCGTAACGCGGACCCGTTTGACGAAGCACTTGGGGGTTCCCCCGGTAAACGTCTGCTGAAATGGGGCGGGCTGAGTGATCCTGTCCCGTTTTTCGTGGTGTGCCGGAGGGGGAGGCATCGCTTCAGTGCGTGTGGCAGGCGAAACCGGACGGGCAGTGAGGCATTCGCGCGACGGTTGTCCGTGCGACTGGCGCGCGATTCACGAGAGTTTGACGAATGTCAGGGTGCGGACGGGAGGGGGCGGTCGCGCAGCCGTTCAAAGCGATAGCATGAATACATGATTTGACGGAACGCGATCGCGGAGGCATGCATCGGTTCCGGCAAGCAGGTGCGTGTTGAACATCGCTATCGAATTAGTGAGGAATCCAAATGCTTAACGTCTCTTCCGTCCTGATCAGCCTCGCCCCGATGTGGGCCATCCTGCTCGTTGCATCGTCGGCAGCAGCCTATTTCGTGTTCTGGCGCAAGGTCATCGATTAAGCGCTGCGCCGCTGCGCGTGTGAGAGGCAACGCGCACTGCCAACCTGGGGCCCATCGGCGAACGAGCCCTCGACGCGCTGCCGCGCGTCATCCCCGTCATTGCACGGCCGTTACCGGCACATTCGAAATCCGCACCAGCCGGCCCATCACGCTGCGGCGGAACACCGACATCAGCGCATGAAACGGATCGTGCCGCGGCGCGACGACCACGATTTCGTCGCAACCCGTCTCGGCCGCCACGGACGCGATCGTATCGGCCACCGGGCCCACCTTCATCACGACGCTGTACTTGACGCCGGCTTCTCGCAGGATCCGCTCGGCCATGGCCAGATCGTCGGACGCGAACTTCTCCTCGATCGAACGCAGCCGCGACAGCGGATAGTAGGCCTCGAGCCGCGTCGATTCGAGCGGCGCCTGGACGTTGATCAGCACGATTTCCGACGCGCACCGTTCGCGATACAGGAAGGTTGCGTGGCGAACCGCCTGAAGCGAGCGGGGAGAGTGGCCGACCGGAACCAGCAGCTTGAGCATGGACTTTGTCCAGAAAACGAGATGATTCCAGCGTAGCGTGCCGCCGGACCGAACGATCTAAAGAGAATGGGCGACCGCGTAAAAATGTCGTCAACACGTGCCGCCTCGTGCCGCGCCTAATAGAAATATAAGAAATTTAAGTTTATGCGCATAAACGATTTCATCGGCCTGGGCGGCGCGTGCGAAGCGTGGCCCGCCGCCCCGATTCAGTCGGAACCGCAATGAATCGCGGCGGAAAATATCGGAGGTTGCCGATCCGGCGTCGCGTAGAGTAGTGCATCGGCCGCGGCGCGGCCGCTCCCGGCCGGTTCGGGCGCGACCGCCGCCCTGCGGCCCGCCATTCCATTCCGATTCCAGGAGACTCCGCATGCCGCACGGCGCCCCGCAGCTTCTCGCTCCCGCTTCCATCCCCGTCGACCCGATCGTGCGCCTGTCGGCGGGCGAGCTCGCGTCGGCGATCCGCAGCAAGGCCGTGTCGTGCGTCGAGACGATGCGCGCGTACCTCGATCACGTCGAGCGCGTGAACGGCGCGGTCAACGCGATCGTCGCGCTGCGCGATCGCGACGCGCTGCTCGCTGAGGCCGCGGAAAAGGATGCCGCGCTGGCGCGCGGCGAGTACCACGGCTGGATGCACGGGATGCCGCAGGCGCCGAAGGATCTGGCGATGACGAAGGGGCTGCGGACGACCTACGGCTCGCCGATCTTCCGCGAGAACGTGCCGCAGGCCGATTCCGTGGGCGTCGCGCGGACGCGCGCGGCCGGCGCGATCTTCATCGGCAAGACCAACACGCCCGAATTCGGGCTCGGCTCGCACACGTTCAACGAGGTGTACGGCGCGACGCGCAACCCGTACGACCTGACCAGGAGTGCGGGCGGCAGCAGCGGCGGCACGGCGGCGGCGCTCGCGTCGCGGATGCTGCCGGTGGCGGACGGCAGCGATTTCGGCGGTTCGCTGCGCAATCCGGCCGCGTTCTGCAATATCTACGGCTTCCGCCCGTCGCAGGGCCGCGTGCCGCGCTGGCCGGGCGTCGACGTGTTCGTGCAGCAGCTCGGCATCGAAGGGCCGATGGGCCGTACGGTCGGCGACGTCGCGCAACTGCTCGCGATTCAGGCCGGCTACGACCGCAACGATCCGCTGTCGCTCGCGGACGATCCGGCTGTATTCGCGCAGCCGCTCGACGCCGACCTGCGCGGCAAGCGCATCGCATGGGTCGGCGACTGGAACGGTTATCTCGCGACCGAGGCGGGCGTGCTCGCGCTGTGCGAACAGGGGCTGGCGACGCTGCGCGAGATCGGCTGCGACGTCGATGCCGCGTTGCCGGCGTTCGCGCCCGACCGGATCTGGCGCCTGTGGCTCGCGCACCGGCACCTGCTGTCCGGCGGCGGGCTGCTTGCGCACTATCGCGACCCGGCGCGGCGCGCGCTGCTGAAGCCCGAGGCGATCTACGAGGTCGAAGGGCTGCTCGCGATGCAGGGCGCGGCCGTGTTCGACGCGAGCGTCGAGCGCACTGCGTGGCATCAGGCCGTGCTGAGCTTCTTCGACCGCTACGACTTCATCGCGGCGCCGACCGCGCAGGTGTTCCCGTTCGACGTCGACCAGCGCTGGCCGAAGGAGATCGCGGGCCGTGCGATGGATACCTACCACCGCTGGATGGAAACGGTCGTGCCGTGGACGCTGGCCGGCTGCCCGGTGATCAGCGTGCCGGTCGGCTTCAACGACGCGGGGCTGCCGATGGGAATGCAGCTGATCGGGCGTCCGCGTGCCGATCTCGCCGTGTTGCAGTTGGCGCGCGGCTACGAGCAGGCGGCTGACTGGGTCGGCGGGCGGTTGCCGGCGTGGATGGCGGCGTAGCGCGGCGCTGGCCGAGCGTTGAGAGCCGATAGCCGATAGCCGATAGCCGATAGCCGATAGCCGGAAGCCGGAAGCCGGAAGCCGGAAGCCGGAAGCCGGAAGCCGGAAGCCGAAGCCGAAGCCGAAGCCGAAGCCGGAAGCCAAAGCCAAAGCCAAAGCCAAAGCCAAAGCCAAAGCCAAAGCCAAAGCCAAAGCCAAAGCCAAAGCCAAAGCCAAAGCCAAAGCCAAAGCCAAAGCCAAAGCCAAAGCCAAAGCCGGTTGCGGATCGCGCGTGACAGATGGAGAGGCGGGCGGCGGAAAGCCGCCCGTTTTGCGTTGATACGCAAGCGTATTGTTCGCCTGTACGCGCCGCGCCGCGTACAGGCGTGTTGTGCGACGGTCTGGCGTCATGTCGCTGACGCTGGACAGCACGTTCCGCGTCGCCGCCGTTCGTGTCGCTGAAGCGTTCGATGTGCAGTGCGACACACGGGACGGCTGACAGCCCCTTTGGCATCGCCTGCGACAGCCAACAACCGCCGCCATCGATTGACGCGGCGCGAGAACGAATGTCGGCACACGCCTGGAAATCGCCCGGCAAACGCGGACGAATCGCCTCAAGCACGTACGCCGGTCGCGGAATTGCAAGCGGCCGCGCGGCGTGATTTCGTTTCGATGTGTTTCAGTCGTTGCGGCCGCGCGCGGCGCGCTTCGACAATATCGGGCTCAACCATTCGGGCACGAGGACAACACATGAAGCAGATTCGCGCGACGGGCCGGCACCTGGCCTCGGCAGGCATCGCGTTCGGCATCCTGGCAAGCGGCACCGCGCACGCGCAGCTCGACCTGCAGTCGCTCGGCGCATCGCTGCTCGGCGGCGGGCAGCAGCAGGCGGCGCCCACGCAGGGCGGCGTCGCGCAATTGCTGCAGGCCTATGTCGGCGCGAACCAGCAGGTGCTGACCGGCCAGTCGTCGCTCGCGTCGGCGATGGGGCTGACCGGTGCTGCCGGGCAGGCACAGCAGGCCGCGAGCCAGCTGACCGGCGGCAATGCGCTGACGCCGGCCGCGCTGTCGCAGATGGGCGGCGCGCAGCAATCGGTGTCGCAGGCGCTCGGGCAGGCATTCGCGAGCGGCGGGGCGACGCACGGCCCGATCGACAAGCAGGCGTTCAGCAACGGCCTCGCGTCGCTCGGGCAGGGGCTCACGCAGTATTCGCAGCTGCAGTCGGGGCTCGGCAATCTCGGTTCGACGAGCGCGGCGTCGTTGTTGCAGTCGGGCCTGAATCCGCAGAACATGCAGGCTGCGTCGTACATCGCGCAAAGCGCGCCGGGCCAGTTGCAGTCGCTCGCGACGACGCTCAGCCAGGCCGTGCAGTTCGCGACGAGCCAGGGCATTTCGGTGCCGTCGGTCGCATCGTCCGCGCTGAAGCTGCTGCCGTAAGATTGCGCGGGGCCACGCGCGATGCGGTGCCGGCATCGCGCGCGACGACGAAGATGACCCCGCCCAACATGGGGATTTCGCGCGATGCTATCGTGGCGTGTCCCTTTTTTCGGTGCAGGTTCATGACAGACTCGTTCGACCTCTCGCGCTATTTCTCCCGCATCGGCTACGACGGCCCGGTCGAGCCGACGCTCGACGTGCTGCGCCGGCTGCACCTGCTGCACCCGCAGGCGATTCCGTTCGAAAACCTCAATCCGCTGACCGGTGCGCGCGTCGCGCTCGACCTGCCGTCGATCGTCGACAAGGTGCTCGCGCATCGCCGCGGCGGCTACTGCTTCGAACTCAACAAGCTGTTCTACACCGCGCTCACGGCGATCGGCTTTCGCGTGACGCCGATGATCGCGCGCGTGCGCTGGATGCTGCCGCCGGAAGTCGCCACCGCGCATACGCACATGCTGCTGCGCATCGATCTCGACGGCGCGGCCTGGCTCGCGGACATCGGCTTCGGCAGCGCGACGCTCACCGCGCCGCTGCGTTTCTTGCCGGACGAGCGGCAGTTGACGCCGCACGGCGCGTTCCGCGTCGCCGCCGCGCCGGTCGACGGTGAATTCGACATGCAGATCGAGACGCCCGAAGGCTGGCAGACCACCTATCGCTTCCAGCCGAAGCGGGTCGAGTGGATCGATTACGACGCCGCGAACTGGTTCACGTCGACGTATCCCGAATCGATCTTCCTGCATAACCTGATCGCCTGCCGCGTGCTGCCGGACGGCCGTGCGGCGCTGCGCAACACCACGCTGACGATCCGCGATGCGGCGGGCGTCGGGCGCACCGTCACGTTCGACGATGCGGCCGCATGGGGCGCGTGCCTGCGCGACACGATCGGCATCGACACGACGGGATTCGATCTCGACGCGCTGTTCGCGCGGCTGGCGGCGCGCGCCGCGACGTAACCCGGACTCACGATCGATCGCCAACGGCGGCCCGCAAACACGGGCCGCGGCTGCGGTTGACATTTGCTAGATTGCTAGCATACTAGCTCCATGACCGATGAAGAAGTGAAGCAATTCAACGTGTACCTGCCGCTCAGCCTGATCCGGCAGGTCAAGCATCGCGCCATCGAAACGGAGCAATCGCTGTCCGCGCTGGTGGCCGACGCATTGCGCGCGTACCTGGCCGCGCCGCCGCCGGGCGAGGGGCCGTCCACCAAGGAGAATTGAAATGAACGCGTCCCACCCACGCACGTGAGAGCAAGAGAGGGGTGGATCCTCACGGGCCAACGGCATCGATGTGCCCAGGTGGAAAATGCACGCATTTCCCGGCAACCGGAGGATCC
>NZ_NKFM01000010.1:0-46363 GCF_002223085.1 Burkholderia sp. HI2714
TGGGGACTAGATCCCCTTGAAGGGTCGTTCGAGACCAGGACGTTGATAGGTCAGGTGTGTAAGCGCAGTAATGCGTTCAGCTAACTGATACTAATTGCCCGTAAGGCTTGATCCTATAACAAGTCTGCCTTGTAGATCGGCGCCGTGCGCAAGCACCGGCCGCGATCCAAAGCGACAAGTTGATTCTCGTGTGTGATACACACAACTCAAAATTACTGCTTCTTCCAAGATTGGTTGTGCTGCGAAGCCAGCACAACAACCCTCTTTGCCTGATGACCATAGCGAGTCGGTCCCACCCCTTCCCATCCCGAACAGGACCGTGAAACGACTCTACGCCGATGATAGTGCGGATTCCCGTGTGAAAGTAGGTAATCGTCAGGCTCCCTAAGCCAAGAACCCCCGCCCGAAAGGCGGGGGTTTTTGCATTTTGGGCGATGGAAATGCATGGGGGAGAGCGGAGTGGGCGGCCTGGCGCATATCCAGGCCCCGAATGCGTCGATTCAGACACCTGCCGTTCTCGAGCAACTCGCAGCGCTACTGATCAACCCGATCGAGCTGCCCCCGCACTGGTAGCTGGCGCTGGCTGAAACCTATATTCAAACATCGATCCCCCTGCTGCTCACGACGACGGCCGCCAGGTTGCGTAGCGACTTCCTCTCGCGTACCTGACTGCCTCTCGGGGCAGATTTGAACGTCGCGGGTTTCGGCCCGGTGTGGAATCGCGAACTCCTCGATTGCCGATTATCAGGCGCCGTTCATCGGCGTATCGAGCTCATCCTCGGCCAAAAGTCACTATTGCAATTTCGTGCCTATCGAGCATGTTTCACGGCCTCCGTCACCATACGAGCCGTCAGCATACCGGGCGACGGGTCGCCTCTTCGGACGTTTGGCACGTTCTCGCTGCGCGCGCTGAGCGACCGTTGCTCCATCGAGCGCGCGAAATCGGATGGTGCCGCGAGTGGCATTGTGTGGCCATCCAGGGTCGTTTGCGGCTCAATTCGATGCATCTTCGCTCAAGTCGACTTGACCGAAAAACGGGCGCGTGTAACCACAGGATGGAAAGCGGAGCTGCGTAGCGCGAACCTGCGTCCGCGAGTTCGTTGACCCGATAGCATCAGAAATCCGCGCTGTTCCTTTTGACGAGCACGGGCTGCCCGTCTCGCAACGCGTAGATTTCTTCGATGAGCGAATAGGCCGTGCCGCCAAAGCAGTCTCGCCCTTCGCCCATTAACGCGAAGTGCTTGCCGCTGGCGTCGATGCCGGTCGATCGCACCGTGCATGCGGTACTCGGATCCCGGAGCGCGGTGCCATCGCCCGGCGGAAACCGGCGGGTCGTGTTCCGGCCTTGATCTCGGGTTAGCACGACCAACGCCGGGCAGCGAGCGGTCGATGTTGAAGACTGGATGTCGCACGCCAGCTTTCCGGCGTCGTCGGACTGATGCGGAGCGGGGAACGCGCCGGCGTCGAATCCTACGCAGGTACTCGCGTTCAGCTGCACGAGGCGGGCATCGCACGGGCATGTGGGATGTCGTGCGTATGCCGAGGATTCGCTGCGGTAGGCCGACCAGATGTTGACGTTGGTCGGCTTGCGTGACGGCGAAATGCAGTGGGTGGCACATTGCAGAATGTTCGCCGAGATCGCGTCGACAAGCCTGCGGGGGAGGCCCGGGCGGGGCCGCATATCGTCGCCGAGTAATGGATGGCTGCAATACGTCGATGCAGGCTGGGCCGCCGGACTCACCTTCTGGTGCATTATCGCCAGCGCCGACGAGGTACGTGGACGCATCGTTGAGCAGCCACGCATAGGCGATTGCATCTTGGCTTAGCGGCGGGGGCGTCCCGGCGGAACCGACGTGTGCCGAACCGAGGCACCCGGCATCGAGCGCGGGTTTCAGTCGGTCATATGCGGCGAGCAATGAGGCTGCCGCGGGGCGTCCTGGCGCGTGGCCGTCAGCCAGCGCCTGCTGCCGGATCCTGGTGATCGCGCTCGAGCGACACCAGGCATCTGATGGACCGGCGGCATGCGCAGTCAAAGCCATGAAGGTCATCACGAGGGCAAGCAGGCGCATGAGGCTCAGAACCGAGGCGGGCAGTTGGCCCGCGATGATATCGCGCCAGTCGCTGAAGTCGGCAAGGGTCGGCGTCTGGCCTGCCACTTCCCGTCGGCAGCCCTGGTCGCAGAACCCGATGCAGTTGCTGGAAAACGCCCGAAAGCCTTGTCGCGTGTATCGCCTGCAGGTCCGGTCTGACAACCCACGAGATTGGAGGCGACATCCCCCCAAAAAATCGGGGATGGATCAATGAATCCGCCCGGCACGAAATTTGCGGAAATTTTTCGTTTACCCGCTTGGCAGAGTGCGTAAGAGGTCGTATGATGGCGGTCTTTCGTTTTCAGCGTAGATGCAGATCGACGTTGAGGGCGGAGTCTGACGAAGATGTGGCGCTGATCAGTAGCACCCATGCTTGCCTTAGCCGGGCAAGGACGGGAGATCGGTGGTCAAGCAGGTGTCGGGGAGAGAATGAAAAATAATCTTCCGGATTCGCTTGACAGAAGTGCGATGCACCCCCATAATCGTCAGTTCTCTACGGAGGGGTGCCCGAGTGGCTAAAGGGGGCAGACTGTAAATCTGTTGGCTTACGCCTACGTTGGTTCGAATCCAACCTCCTCCACCAAGATTATCAGCGCAGTGAGCGGTAAGGAATCGTTTGTGGCCCGTGCGGGTGTAGCTCAATGGTAGAGCAGAAGCCTTCCAAGCTTACGACGAGGGTTCGATTCCCTTCACCCGCTCCAGACCGCGAAGTTGAAGCGTAAAGCGCCCATGTGGCTCAGTGGTAGAGCACTCCCTTGGTAAGGGAGAGGTCGGCAGTTCGATCCTGCCCATGGGCACCAGCAGTAAAAAGTCAGTGTCTTGTTTGCGCGCGGCGCAACCTGTGAAATTCCTTCTGGGAGTCGAAAATGGCCAAGGGTAAATTTGAGCGGACCAAGCCGCACGTGAACGTTGGTACGATTGGTCACGTTGACCACGGCAAGACGACGCTGACGGCAGCGATCACGACGGTTCTGACGAAGAAGTTCGGCGGCGAAGCGAAGGCATACGACCAGATCGACGCGGCACCGGAAGAAAAGGCGCGCGGCATCACGATCAACACGGCACACGTCGAGTACGAAACGGCTAACCGCCACTACGCACACGTCGACTGCCCGGGCCACGCTGACTATGTGAAGAACATGATCACGGGCGCAGCGCAGATGGACGGCGCGATCCTGGTTTGCTCGGCAGCAGACGGCCCGATGCCGCAAACGCGTGAGCACATCCTGCTGGCGCGTCAGGTTGGCGTTCCGTACATCATCGTGTTCCTGAACAAGTGCGACATGGTGGACGACGCTGAACTGCTCGAGCTGGTCGAGATGGAAGTTCGCGAACTCCTGTCGAAGTACGACTTCCCGGGCGACGACACGCCGATCGTGAAGGGTTCGGCGAAGCTGGCGCTGGAAGGCGACACGGGCGAGCTGGGCGAAGTGGCGATCATGAGCCTGGCCGACGCGCTGGACACGTACATCCCGACGCCGGAGCGTGCAGTTGACGGCGCGTTCCTGATGCCGGTGGAAGACGTGTTCTCGATCTCGGGCCGTGGTACGGTTGTGACGGGTCGCGTTGAGCGCGGCATCGTGAAGGTCGGCGAAGAAATCGAAATCGTCGGTATCAAGCCGACGGTGAAGACGACCTGCACGGGCGTTGAAATGTTCCGCAAGCTGCTGGACCAAGGTCAAGCAGGCGACAACGTTGGTATCCTGCTGCGCGGCACGAAGCGTGAAGACGTGGAGCGTGGCCAGGTTCTGGCGAAGCCGGGTTCGATCACGCCGCACACGCACTTCACGGCTGAAGTGTACGTGCTGAGCAAGGACGAAGGCGGCCGTCACACGCCGTTCTTCAACAACTACCGTCCGCAGTTCTACTTCCGTACGACGGACGTGACGGGCTCGATCGAGCTGCCGAAGGACAAGGAAATGGTGATGCCGGGCGACAACGTGTCGATCACGGTGAAGCTGATTGCCCCGATCGCGATGGAAGAAGGTCTGCGCTTCGCAATCCGCGAAGGCGGCCGTACGGTCGGCGCCGGCGTCGTCGCCAAGATCATCGAGTAAGCCAGTTATTCGTTGATCGACAGTTTTGGGGCTGGCAACAGCCAGCCCCAACATGGTTTAGGGGTATAGCTCAACTGGCAGAGCGTCGGTCTCCAAAACCGAAGGTTGGGGGTTCGATTCCCTCTGCCCCTGCCAAAAAATAGCCACGTGTCCTACGTGGCATTTGTTTTAAGGTGTTATGGCGAATCCATCCGTCGAAACTGTAAATACCTCCGGCGATAAGCTGATGCTGGCCCTGGGCGTATTGTTGGTCTTGGCCGGATTCGTGGGCTTCTTCTGGCTGGCCAATCAGCAGTGGTATGTCCGCGGTGCCGCATTGGCGGTAGGTATCATCGCCGGCGTGGCCGTCGGGCTGATGTCCGCACCTGGCAAGAGTCTCATCGCCTTTGCCAAGGATTCGTACAAGGAAGTCCGGAAGGTCGTTTGGCCCACCCGCAAGGAAGCAACGCAAACCACACTCGTCGTGTTCGGTTTCGTGCTCGTGATGGCGATTTTCCTCTGGTTGAGTGACAAATCGATCGAATGGGTGATTTTCTCGGCGATTCTGGGTTGGAAATGATATGAGCGATACTCCGGCATCCCCGAGCGGAAAGCGTTGGTACGTCGTGCACGCCTACTCCGGTATGGAGAAGAGCGTGCAACGCGCGCTTCAAGAGCGCATCGAACGTGCTGGCATGCAGGACAAATTCGGTCAGATCCTGGTTCCGACCGAAGAAGTGGTCGAAGTCAAAGGCGGCCACAAGGCTGTGACCGAGCGTCGTTTCTTCCCCGGCTACGTGCTGGTCGAGATGGAAATGACGGACGAAACGTGGCACCTCGTGAAGAACACAGCGAAGGTCACCGGTTTCGTCGGCGGTGCACGTAACCGCCCGACCCCGATTTCCCCGAAGGAAGTCGAGAAGATCATGTCGCAGATGCAGGAAGGCGTTGAGAAGCCGCGCCCGAAGACCCTGTTCGAAGTCGGCGAGATGGTGCGTGTCAAGGAAGGCCCGTTCACGGACTTCAATGGCACCGTCGAAGAAGTCAACTACGAAAAATCGCGCGTGCGTGTGTCGGTCACCATTTTTGGCCGATCCACCCCGGTCGAACTCGAGTTCGGCCAGGTCGAAAAAGTTTGATCCCGATTCGGTGGGCAGCCTCGGCTGCCCACCTTCGCGCTTACGGCCCGCGTCATGGTCGTTGAGGAGCGTCAGTAGCCAGTAGCGAAAGCGCGTTATTACTCACCGAACGCCTTCTCCGGCGTTCCAATGAGGTTCACAAATGGCAAAGAAGATTATCGGCTTTATCAAGCTGCAGATCCCTGCAGGTAAAGCCAACCCGTCTCCGCCGGTCGGTCCGGCACTGGGCCAGCGCGGCCTGAACATCATGGAGTTCTGCAAGGCGTTCAACGCGCAGACTCAAGGCATGGAGCCGGGTCTGCCGGTGCCGGTGGTCATCACGGCATTCGCTGACAAGAGCTTCACGTTCGTGATGAAGACGCCGCCGGCGACCGTCCTGATCAAGAAGGCGGCGAAGGTGGACAAGGGCTCGAGCAAGCCGCACACCGACAAGGTCGGTTCGATCACGCGCGCTCAAGCTGAAGAAATCGCGAAGACCAAGATGCCGGACCTTACGGCAGCTGATCTGGACGCAGCCGTTCGCACCATCGCTGGTAGCGCACGCTCGATGGGCATCACTGTGGAGGGCGTGTAAATGGCTAAGATCTCCAAGCGCCGTCAGGCATTTGCTGCCAAGGTTGATCGTCAGAAGCTGTACGCGATCGAAGACGCACTGAGCCTCGTGAAGGAATGCGCGAGCGCGAAGTTCGACGAGTCGATCGACGTCGCAGTCCAGCTCGGCATCGATGCGAAGAAGTCGGATCAAGTCGTTCGTGGTTCGGTCGTTCTGCCGGCAGGTACGGGCAAGTCGGTTCGCGTTGCTGTGTTCGCGCAAGGCGAGAAGGCTGAGCAAGCACGTGCAGCAGGCGCGGAAATCGTCGGTATGGAAGACCTGGCAGAGCAGATCAAGGCTGGCCAGATGGACTTCGACATCGTGATCGCTTCGCCGGACACGATGCGTATCGTCGGTACGCTCGGTCAGATCCTCGGCCCGCGCGGCCTGATGCCGAACCCGAAGGTCGGTACGGTCACGCCGGACGTCGCAACCGCCGTCAAGAACGCGAAGGCTGGTCAGGTGCAATTCCGTGTCGACAAGGCCGGTATCATCCACGCGACCATCGGCCGTGCATCGTTCGAACCGACCGCACTGCGTTCGAACCTGTCGGCGCTGATCGAAGCGCTGCAGAAGGCAAAGCCGGCAACGAGCAAGGGCGTCTACCTGCGCAAGATCGCACTGTCGAGCACGATGGGCGTCGGCGTGCGTGTCGACCAGGCTACGCTGGCAGCACAGTAAGCAAGTATTCGGGCCGCTTCGTTCGCGAAGCGGCCTACATGGGCTTTGGGCGGTTGCTCGTGCGGTACGGCGGGCAACCGGTTATCAAAGACCGTTGGTGGGGCGCAGCAGTCAGGTGATCCCTTAATTCAAGCCAACGCAGATGGCGAACCCGAAAAAGTTTTGCAGTGGTGAAGCCGCAGGCCGTGAAGCGATTCCCGGCGTGAGGTGGAAATACTCCTAACGAGGTCGGACGCCGTTGTTGAACGAGGTACGTGAGGTTTCGGCCGCCGGCCGCGCCGAACGTATCGTTTCTGGAGGCTAACCGTGCCGCTTAATAGAGAAGACAAGCAAGCCGTCGTCGCTGAGGTTTCCGCGCAAGTCGCGAAGGCCCAGACCGTTGTGCTGGCTGAGTATCGTGGAATTGCGGTTGGCGATCTGACCAAGCTGCGCGCGAAAGCGCGTGAGCAACAGGTTTACCTGCGCGTGTTGAAGAACACGCTGGCGCGTCGCGCTGTTGAAGGTACCCCGTTTGCTCCGCTGGCAGAGCAGATGACTGGCCCGTTGATCTACGGCATCTCGGAAGATGCAATTGCTGCTGCTAAGGTCGTCAACGACTTCAGCAAGAGCAATGACAAGTTGGTCATCAAGGCTGGTTCGTTCGATGGCAAGGTGATGGACAAGGCTGGCGTGCAAGCGCTGGCAAGCATCCCGAGCCGCGAAGAACTGCTCTCGAAGCTGCTGTTCGTTATGCAATCGCCTGTTTCGGGCTTCGCGCGCGCTCTGGCCGCGCTGGCCGAGAAGAAGCAAGCGGAAGCTGCGTAATCGAGCGTGCATCAGCGTCATTGATCGCTGGCTGTATCCGAATTCAATTTAGGAGTATTTCAAATGGCAATCGCAAAAGAAGACATCCTGGCAGCAGTCGAAGGGATGACCGTTCTGGAACTGAACGAACTGGTCAAGGCATTCGAAGAGAAGTTTGGCGTGTCGGCAGCTGCAGTGGCAGTCGCTGGCCCGGCAGGCGGCGGCGCAGCTGCTGCAGCAGAAGAGAAGACCGAATTCACGGTCGTTCTGGCTGAAGCAGGCAGCAACAAGGTTGCAGTCATCAAGGCAGTTCGCGAACTGACGGGCCTGGGCCTGAAGGAAGCGAAGGACGTCGTTGACGGCGCACCGAAGGCTGTCAAGGAAGGCGTCGACAAGGCTGCTGCTGAAGAAGCCAAGAAGAAGCTGGAAGAAGCAGGCGCGAAGGTCGAAGTCAAGTAAGTTTCGACGCGCTGTGCGAAGGCTGGCGGTATTTTCACCGCCGGCCTTTTTGTGCTTTGTGGGGACGTTATTCTGGCACTCATTCGGGAGCCCGAATAATCGGCCCCAGAAGCCAAGGAAAACCGCCTGATCGTTGTCATTGATCACGAATGGCGGTTCTCTTTGTCTTCTGAAGCGACTGCAGAAGGCAAGTTTGGTCGGGTAGCGGGCAACACAGGCATCCGCTGCCGTCAGCCAGCGGTTGGTAGCGGCCAACCACCAAGCTTCTCGGCTCGTTCAAGCCGTCGGACGGCCATCGGGTCTCAGTCGGTGAACACTCGGGTTTGAAACGTCCAGGTATTCCGCCTCGATAGCACCCGCCGTGATTCGGAGATCGTATGCAATATTCCTTCACCGAGAAGAAGCGCATTCGCAAGAGTTTCGCGAAGCGCCCCATCGTTCACCAAGTTCCTTTCCTGCTGGCTACCCAGCTTGAATCATTCAGCACGTTTCTGCAAGCCGATGTGCCGGCCACGCAACGCAAGCCTGAAGGTTTGCAGGCCGCGTTCACATCGGTGTTTCCCATTGTTTCGCACAACGGTTTCGCACGTCTCGAGTTCGTGAGCTATGCGTTGTCCGCGCCGGCATTCAACATCAAGGAATGCCAGCAGCGCGGCCTGACGTACTGCTCCGCGCTGCGCGCGAAGGTCCGCCTTGTCATCCTCGACAAGGAATCGCCGAACAAGCCGGTCGTCAAGGAAGTGAAAGAGCAGGAAGTGTACATGGGCGAAATTCCGCTCATGACGCCGACGGGCTCGTTCGTCATCAACGGCACCGAGCGTGTCATCGTCTCGCAGCTGCACCGTTCGCCGGGCGTGTTCTTCGAACACGACAAGGGCAAGACGCACAGCTCGGGCAAGCTGCTGTTCTCGGCACGGATCATTCCGTACCGCGGCTCGTGGCTCGACTTCGAATTCGATCCGAAGGACATCCTGTACTTCCGCGTCGACCGTCGCCGCAAGATGCCGGTCACGATCCTGCTGAAGGCCATCGGCCTCACGCCGGAACAGATCCTCGCGAACTTCTTCGTGTTCGACAACTTCACGCTGATGGGCGAAGGCGCGCAACTCGAGTTCGTGCCCGAGCGCCTGCGTGGTGAAGTCGCGCGTTTCGACATCACGGATCGTGATGGCAAGGTCATCGTCCAGAAGGACAAGCGGATCAACGCGAAGCACATTCGCGACCTCGAAGCCGCGAAGACCAAGTTCATCTCGGTGCCGGAAGACTATCTGCTCGGCCGCGTGCTGGCGAAGAACGTCGTCGACGGCGATACCGGCGAAGTGATCGCGAGCGCGAACGACGAAGTCACGGAAAGCGTGCTCGAGAAGCTGCGCGAAGCGGGCATCAAGGACATCCAGACGCTCTACACGAACGACCTGGACCAGGGTCCGTACATTTCGTCGACGCTGCGTGTCGACGAAACGACCGATCGTACGGCCGCGCGCATCGCGATCTACCGCATGATGCGTCCGGGCGAGCCGCCGACCGAAGAAGCGGTCGAGGCGCTGTTCAACCGTCTGTTCTACAGCGAAGAAGCGTACGACCTGTCGAAGGTCGGCCGTATGAAGTTCAACCGCCGCGTCAGCCGTGACGAGATCACCGGCCCGATGACGCTGCAGGACGACGACATCCTCGCGACGATCAAGATCCTCGTCGAGCTGCGCAACGGCAAGGGCGAAGTGGACGACATCGACCACCTCGGCAACCGTCGTGTGCGTTGCGTCGGCGAACTGGCGGAAAACCAGTTCCGCGCAGGTCTCGTGCGTGTCGAGCGCGCGGTCAAGGAACGCCTCGGCCAGGCCGAAAGCGAAAACCTGATGCCGCACGACCTGATCAACTCGAAGCCGATTTCGTCGGCGATCCGCGAGTTCTTCGGTTCGTCGCAGCTGTCGCAGTTCATGGACCAGACCAACCCGCTGTCGGAAATCACGCACAAGCGCCGTGTTTCCGCACTGGGTCCGGGCGGTCTGACGCGCGAGCGCGCAGGCTTTGAAGTTCGCGACGTGCACCCGACCCACTATGGCCGCGTGTGCCCGATCGAAACGCCGGAAGGTCCGAACATCGGTCTGATCAACTCGCTCGCACTGTATGCGCACCTGAACGAGTACGGCTTCCTCGAGACGCCGTACCGCAAGGTCGTGGACAGCAAGGTGACCGACCAGATCGACTACCTGTCGGCGATCGAAGAAGGCCGCTACATGATCGCTCAGGCAAACGCCGCGATCGACGAGAACGGCCAGCTGATCGACGAACTCGTGTCGTCGCGTGAAGCCGGCGAAACGATGATGGTCACGCCGGACCGTATCCAGTACATGGACGTCGCGCCGTCGCAGATCGTGTCGGTGGCAGCTTCGCTGATTCCGTTCCTTGAGCACGATGACGCGAACCGTGCACTGATGGGTTCGAACATGCAGCGTCAGGCCGTGCCGTGTCTGCGTCCGGAAAAGCCGGTCGTCGGTACGGGCATCGAGCGCACCTGCGCGGTCGACTCGGGTACGACGGTTCAGGCGTTCCGTGGCGGCGTCGTCGACTATGTCGACGCAGGCCGTATCGTGATTCGTGTGAACGACGACGAAGCAGTCGCAGGTGAAGTCGGTGTTGACATCTACAACCTGATCAAGTACACGCGTTCGAACCAGAACACGAACATCAACCAGCGTCCGATCGTGAAGATGGGCGACAAGGTCTCGCGCGGCGACGTGCTGGCCGACGGCGCCTCGACGGACCTGGGTGAGCTCGCGCTCGGCCAGAACATGCTGATCGCGTTCATGCCGTGGAACGGCTACAACTTCGAGGATTCGATCCTGATCTCGGAGAAGGTCGTTGCGGACGATCGCTACACGTCGATCCACATCGAAGAGCTGAACGTCGTTGCACGCGACACGAAGCTCGGACCGGAAGAAATCACGCGCGACATCTCGAACCTGGCGGAAGTCCAGCTCGGCCGTCTCGACGAATCGGGCATCGTGTACATCGGTGCTGAAGTCGAAGCAGGCGACGTGCTGGTCGGCAAGGTCACGCCGAAGGGCGAGACCCAGCTGACGCCGGAAGAGAAGCTGCTGCGCGCGATCTTCGGCGAGAAGGCTTCGGACGTGAAGGACACGTCGCTGCGCGTGCCGTCGGGCATGAGCGGTACCGTGATCGACGTCCAGGTGTTCACGCGTGAAGGCATCCAGCGTGACAAGCGTGCGCAACAGATCATCGACGACGAACTGAAGCGCTACCGTCTCGACCTGAACGACCAGCTGCGCATCGTGGAAGGCGACGCGTTCCAGCGTCTCGCACGCATGCTCGTGGGCAAGGTCGCGAACGGCGGTCCGAAGAAGCTCGCGAAGGGCACGAAGATCGACCAGGCTTACCTGGAAGACCTCGACCATTACCACTGGTTCGACATCCGCCTCGCGGACGACGAAGCAGCGGCGCAGCTCGAAGCGATCAAGAACTCGATCGAAGAAAAGCGTCACCAGTTCGACCTCGCGTTCGAAGAGAAGCGCAAGAAGCTCACGCAAGGCGACGAACTGCCGCCGGGCGTGCTGAAGATGGTCAAGGTGTACCTTGCGGTCAAGCGTCGCCTGCAGCCTGGCGACAAGATGGCAGGCCGTCACGGTAACAAGGGTGTCGTGTCGAAGATCGTCCCGATCGAAGACATGCCGTACATGGCCGATGGCCGTCCGGCAGACGTCGTGCTGAACCCGCTGGGCGTCCCGTCGCGGATGAACGTGGGTCAGGTTCTGGAAGTGCACCTCGGCTGGGCCGCGAAGGGCCTCGGCTGGCGAATCGGCGAAATGCTGCAGCGTCAGGCGAAGATCGAGGAACTGCGCGTGTTCCTGACGAAGATCTACAACGACTCGGGCCGCCAGGAAGACCTGGAAAGCTTCACCGACGAAGAGATCCTCGAACTCGCGAAGAACCTGCGCGAAGGCGTGCCGTTCGCAACGCCGGTGTTCGACGGTGCGACCGAGGAAGAAATGGGCAAGATGCTCGACCTCGCGTTCCCGGACGACATCGCTGAACAGCTCGGCATGAACCCGTCGAAGAACCAGGTCCGTCTGTACGACGGCCGCACGGGTGAAATGTTCGAACGTCGCGTGACGCTCGGCTACATGCACTACCTGAAGCTGCACCACTTGGTCGACGACAAGATGCACGCGCGTTCGACCGGCCCGTACTCGCTCGTCACGCAGCAGCCGCTGGGTGGTAAGGCGCAGTTCGGTGGCCAGCGTTTCGGTGAAATGGAAGTGTGGGCACTCGAAGCGTACGGCGCGTCCTACGTGCTGCAGGAAATGCTGACGGTGAAGTCGGACGACGTGAACGGCCGGACGAAGGTGTACGAAAACCTCGTCAAGGGCGATCACGTGATCGATGCAGGCATGCCGGAATCCTTCAACGTGCTCGTGAAGGAAATCCGCTCGCTCGGTATCGATATCGATCTCGACCGCAATTAATCGGACTACGGAGAGAAAGCAATGAAAGCTCTGCTCGATCTATTCAAGCAAGTCCAACAGGAAGAAGTTTTCGACGCGATCAAGATCGGTCTGGCCTCGCCGGACAAGATCCGTTCGTGGTCGTTCGGCGAAGTGAAGAAGCCGGAGACCATCAACTACCGTACGTTCAAGCCGGAACGCGATGGTCTCTTCTGCGCGAAGATCTTCGGGCCGATCAAGGACTACGAGTGCCTGTGCGGCAAGTACAAGCGTCTGAAGCACCGCGGCGTGATCTGCGAGAAGTGCGGCGTCGAAGTGACGCTGGCGAAGGTGCGTCGCGAACGGATGGGCCACATCGAGCTGGCCTCGCCGGTCGCTCACATCTGGTTCCTGAAGTCGCTGCCGTCGCGTCTGGGCATGGTGCTCGACATGACGCTGCGCGACATCGAACGCGTGCTGTACTTCGAAGCCTATGTGGTGATCGAACCGGGCATGACGCCGCTGAAAGCGCGGCAGATCATGACCGAAGAGGATTACTACAACAAGGTCGAGGAATACGGCGACGAATTCCGTGCCGAAATGGGCGCGGAAGGCGTGCGTGAACTGCTGCGCGCGATCAACATCGACGAGCAGGTCGAGACGCTGCGCACCGAGCTGAAGAACACCGGCTCGGAAGCGAAGATCAAGAAGTACGCGAAGCGCCTGAAGGTCCTCGAGGCATTCCAGCGCTCGGGCATCAAGCCCGAGTGGATGATCCTCGAAGTGCTGCCGGTGCTGCCGCCGGAACTGCGTCCGCTCGTGCCGCTGGACGGCGGCCGTTTCGCGACGTCGGACCTGAACGACCTGTATCGCCGCGTGATCAACCGTAACAACCGGTTGAAGCGCCTGCTCGAGCTGAAGGCACCTGAAATCATCGTCCGCAACGAAAAGCGGATGCTGCAGGAAGCCGTCGACTCGCTGCTCGACAACGGTCGTCGAGGCAAGGCGATGACGGGCGCGAACAAGCGTCCGCTGAAGTCGCTCGCCGACATGATCAAGGGTAAGGGCGGTCGTTTCCGTCAGAACCTGCTGGGCAAGCGCGTCGACTACTCGGGCCGTTCGGTCATCGTGGTCGGCCCGACGCTGAAGCTGCACCAGTGCGGTCTGCCGAAGCTGATGGCGCTCGAGCTGTTCAAGCCGTTCATCTTCAACAAGCTGGAAGTGATGGGCGTCGCGACGACCATCAAGGCTGCGAAGAAGGAAGTCGAGAACCAGACGCCGGTGGTGTGGGACATCCTCGAAGAGGTGATCCGCGAGCACCCGGTGATGCTGAACCGTGCGCCGACGCTGCACCGTCTCGGTATCCAGGCGTTCGAGCCGGTGCTGATCGAAGGCAAGGCAATTCAGCTGCACCCGCTCGTTTGCGCGGCGTTCAACGCCGACTTCGACGGTGACCAGATGGCCGTTCACGTGCCGCTGTCGCTCGAAGCGCAGATGGAAGCGCGTACGCTGATGCTGGCGTCGAACAACGTGCTGTTCCCGGCCAACGGCGATCCGTCGATCGTGCCGTCGCAGGATATCGTGCTGGGTCTGTACTACGCGACCCGCGAAGCGGTCAATGCCAAGGGCGAAGGCCTGTCGTTCACGGGCGTGTCGGAAGTGATCCGCGCGTACGAGAACAAGGAAGTCGAGCTGGCATCGCGCGTCAACGTGCGGATCACCGAAATGGTCCACAACGAAGACACGTCGGAAGGCGCACCGCCGTTCGTGCCGAAGATCTCGCTGTACGCGACGACCGTCGGTCGCGCGATCCTGTCGGAGATCCTGCCGCACGGCCTGCCGTTCTCGGTGCTGAACAAGCCGCTGAAGAAGAAGGAAATCTCGCGCCTGATCAACACGGCGTTCCGCAAGTGCGGTCTGCGTGCGACGGTGGTGTTTGCCGACCAGCTGATGCAGTCGGGTTTCCGTCTCGCGACGCGTGCCGGCATCTCGATCTGCGTGGACGACATGCTCGTGCCGCCGCAGAAGGAAACGATCGTCGGCGACGCCGCGAAGAAGGTGAAGGAGTACGACCGCCAGTACATGTCGGGTCTCGTCACCGCGCAGGAACGCTACAACAACGTGGTCGACATCTGGTCGGCAACGTCGGAAGCGGTCGGCAAGGCGATGATGGAGCAGCTGTCGACGGAGCCGGTGACGGACCGCGACGGCAACGAGACGCGCCAGGAGTCGTTCAACTCGATCTACATGATGGCCGACTCGGGCGCCCGGGGTTCGGCGGTTCAGATTCGTCAGCTGGCCGGTATGCGTGGCCTGATGGCGAAGCCGGACGGCTCGATTATCGAGACGCCGATTACCGCGAACTTCCGCGAAGGTCTGAACGTGTTGCAGTACTTCATCTCGACCCACGGTGCACGTAAGGGTCTGGCTGATACGGCACTGAAGACCGCGAACTCGGGTTACCTGACGCGTCGTCTCGTCGACGTCACGCAGGATCTGGTCGTGGTGGAAGACGATTGCGGCACGTCGAACGGCGTGGCGATGAAGGCGCTCGTCGAAGGCGGTGAAGTCGTCGAAGCGCTGCGTGACCGTATCCTCGGCCGCGTTGCGGTTGCGGACGTCGTGAACCCGGAAACGCAGGAAACGGTGTACGAATCGGGCACGCTGCTCGACGAAACGGCGGTCGAGGAAATCGAACGCCTCGGCATCGACGAAGTGCGCGTGCGCACGCCGCTGACCTGCGAAACGCGTTACGGCCTGTGCGCAGCCTGCTACGGCCGTGACCTCGGCCGCGGCTCGCTCGTGAACGTCGGCGAAGCGGTTGGCGTGATCGCCGCACAGTCGATCGGTGAACCGGGCACGCAGCTGACGATGCGTACGTTCCACATCGGTGGTGCGGCATCGCGTGCGGCAGTGGCTTCGTCGGTCGAAGCGAAGAGCAACGGTATCGTGCGCTTTACGGCGACGATGCGCTACGTCACGAACGCGAAGGGCGAGCAGATCGTCATTTCCCGTTCGGGCGAAGCGATGATCACCGACGATTTCGGTCGCGAGCGCGAGCGTCACAAAGTGCCGTACGGCGCGACGCTGCTGCAGCTCGACGGTGCGACGATCAAGGCAGGCACGCAGCTCGCCACGTGGGATCCGCTGACGCGTCCGATCATCACCGAGTACGGTGGTACGGTGAAGTTCGAGAACGTCGAGGAAGGCGTGACCGTCGCGAAGCAGATCGACGACGTGACCGGCCTGTCGACGCTGGTCGTGATCGACGTGAAGCGCCGTGGTTCGCAGGCTTCGAAGAGCGTGCGTCCGCAGGTCAAGCTGCTCGACGCGAACGGCGACGAAGTGAAGATTCCGGGCACGGAGCACGCAGTGCAGATCGGCTTCCAGGTCGGCGCACTGATCACCGTGAAGGATGGCCAGCAGGTGCAGGTCGGTGAAGTGCTCGCACGTATCCCGACGGAAGCGCAGAAGACGCGTGACATTACCGGCGGTCTGCCGCGGGTGGCGGAGCTGTTCGAAGCGCGTTCGCCGAAGGATGCCGGCATTCTCGCGGAAGTCACCGGTACGACGTCGTTCGGTAAGGACACGAAGGGCAAGCAGCGTCTCGTCATCACGGATCTCGAGGGCAACCAGCACGAGTTCCTGATCGCGAAGGAAAAGCAGGTTCTGGTTCACGATGCACAGGTCGTCAACAAGGGCGAAATGATCGTGGACGGTCCGGCGGATCCGCACGACATCCTGCGTCTGCAGGGTATCGAGGCGCTGTCGCGCTACATCGTCGACGAAGTGCAGGACGTGTATCGTCTGCAGGGCGTGAAGATCAACGACAAGCACATCGAGGTGATCGTTCGCCAGATGCTGCGTCGTGTGCAGATCACCGACAACGGTGATACGCGCTTCATCCCGGGCGAACAGGTCGAGCGTTCCGACATGCTGGACGAGAACGATCGCATGATCGCCGAGGACAAGCGTCCGGCTTCGTACGACAACGTGCTGCTCGGTATCACGAAGGCATCGCTGTCGACCGACTCGTTCATCTCCGCGGCATCGTTCCAGGAAACGACCCGCGTGCTGACCGAAGCGGCGATCATGGGCAAGCGCGACGATCTGCGTGGCCTGAAGGAAAACGTGATCGTCGGCCGTCTGATTCCGGCCGGTACGGGTCTCGCGTTCCACAAGGCACGCAAGGCGAAGGAATCGTCGGATCGCGAGCGTTTCGACCAGATCGCAGCGGAAGAGGCATTCGACTTCGGCACGCCGAGCGCGCCGGCGGAAGAGCCGCAGCAACACCCGGCAGCCGAGTAAGTGCGGGCGGCGCGAGCCGCCTTGCCTTACCTCGCTGTCACCGAAACCGCCCGGTTCCGCCGGGCGGTTTTTTTTCGTCCGTCGTTCATCCGAGTGAACGAATCCTGGCCAATCGGCCAAAACCGAACGATTCGCCACGCGTCGCGCGAGCGGGTTGTTAAAATTGCGGTCATCGCTTAGCCGTCCCTGCCCTCATTCATGTCCCGCGCCCTCGAAATCCTCGACGAAGTATTTGGTTATCCCGCATTTCGCGGCCAGCAGGGCGAGATCGTCGAACACGTCGCCGGCGGCGGCGATTGTCTCGTGCTGATGCCGACCGGCGGCGGCAAGTCGTTGTGCTACCAGATCCCGGCGCTGCTGCGCCGCGAGGCCGGGCAGGGCGCCGGCATTGTCGTGTCGCCGTTGATCGCGCTGATGCAGGACCAGGTCGCCGCACTGAGCGAAGTGGGCGTGCGCGCCGCGTACCTGAATTCGACACTGTCGGGTGCCGAGGCTGCGGCGACCGAGCGCGCGCTGCGCGAAGGCGAAATCGACCTGCTGTACGTCGCGCCGGAGCGGCTGATGACGGGGCGCTTCCTCGACCTGCTCGAGCGCGCGAAGATCGGCCTGTTCGCGATCGACGAAGCGCACTGCGTGTCGCAATGGGGGCACGATTTCCGCCCGGAATACATCCAGCTGTCGGTGCTGCATGAGCGGTTTCCGTCGGTGCCGCGCATCGCGCTGACCGCCACCGCCGATGCGATCACGCGCGACGAGATCATCCATCGTCTTGCGCTCGACGACGCGCGCGTGTTCGTGTCGAGCTTCGACCGCCCGAACATTCGCTACCGGATCGTCGAAAAGGACAACGCGCGTTCACAGCTGCTCGATTTCATCCGCGCCGAACATACGAACGCCGACGGTACGACGGACGCGGGCGTCGTCTATTGCCTGTCGCGCCGCAAGGTCGAGGAAACGGCCGAATGGCTGAAGGCGCAGGGCGTGCGTGCGCTGCCGTATCACGCGGGGATGGAGTTCGAGGTGCGGCAGAAGCACCAGGAAATGTTCCAGCGTGAGGAAGGCATCGTGATGTGCGCGACGATCGCGTTCGGCATGGGCATCGACAAGCCCGACGTGCGCTTCGTCGCGCATCTGGATCTGCCGAAGAGCGTCGAGGGCTACTACCAGGAAACGGGCCGCGCCGGCCGCGACGGGATGCCCGCGAATGCGTGGATGGCGTACGGTCTCGGCGACGTCGTCCAGCAGCGCAAGATGATCGACGAGTCCGATGCGGACGACGCACACAAGCGCGTCCAGACGTCGAAGCTCGACGCGTTGCTCGGGCTGTGCGAGACGATCTCGTGCCGCCGCGTACGGCTGCTGAACTACTTCGGCGAGGAGAGCAAGCCGTGCGGCAACTGCGACACGTGTCTCGAGCCGCCCGATTCATGGGACGCGACGCGCGAGGCGCAGATGGCGCTGTCGTGCGTGTTCCGCGCGCAGCGCGCGAGCGGCTTCAATTTCGGCTCGAGCCACCTGATCGAGATCCTGCGCGGCGGGCGCACCGAGAAGGTGTTGCAGCGCGGCCACGACCAGTTGAGCACGTTCGGGATCGGCGCGGCGCTGTCCGAGCCGGAGTGGCGTGCGATTTTCCGGCAGCTCGTCGCGTACGGCTACCTGGCCGTCGACCATGGCGGCTTCGGCGCACTGATGCTGACCGAGGCCGCGAAGCCCGTGCTGAAGAACGAGGAGAAGGTCACGCTGCGCCGCTACGTGAAGCCGCAGCGCACGCGCCAGTCGTCGAGCCGCAGCGGTACGCGCGTCGATCCGACGGCCGGAATGGGCACGCGTGAGCGCGCACGGTGGGATGCGCTGCGCGCGTGGCGCGCGGAAACGGCAAAAACGGACGGCGTGCCGGCCTACGTGATCTTCCACGACGCAACGCTCGCCGAGATCGCACGCAACGCGCCGGAGACGATCGACGACCTGCGCCATATCCCCGGCATGGGCGTGCGCAAGCTCGAACGCTTCGGCGACGAGATCATCGACGTCGTCGAGTCGGCCTGACACAGGCGTTCCGACCCTTCCGGCAAACCACGCGCTCGGCCGGCGAATCACGCAAGCCGTTGACTTAGTTGGTATTTCCGGAATATGATGTTGGGTTCCGGTATTCGGTGGGCCGAGTCGCGTTCCAAGGTTCGCACCCGTTTCGCCGGATCGGAAGTCAACTGTGCGCCGATTCTCGCTTTGCCCGAAATCGATGCGCAGATTTTGTTCAATTTCAGGAATAAACAATGCCAACCATCAACCAACTGGTTCGCAAAGGCCGTCAGTCGGAAACGACGAAGAGCAAGAGCCCGGCCCTGCAGGACTGCCCCCAGCGTCGCGGCGTGTGCACCCGTGTGTACACGACGACGCCGAAGAAGCCGAACTCGGCACTCCGTAAGGTCGCCAAGGTTCGTCTGACGAACGGCTTCGAAGTGATTTCGTACATCGGCGGTGAAGGCCACAACCTGCAGGAACACTCGGTTGTGCTGATCCGCGGCGGCCGTGTAAAGGACTTGCCGGGTGTGCGTTACCACATGGTTCGCGGCTCGCTGGATACCCAGGGCGTCAAGGACCGTAAGCAAGCGCGCTCGAAGTACGGCGCGAAGCGTGCAAAGGCTGCCAAGTAAGCAGTTTTTGATCAGGGATCGCCGCAGGGCGGTCAAGGCGGGAGTGCCGGATTGCCGGTGCTGTCGAGTAAGTGGTCACCCGGCCAAGCTGGTTAGTCGTGAAGATGTGATCGGGTTTGTTGGTGGCCGCGGAGCTGGAACCAGCTCCAACTGAACAAGTAAAGGAAGAATCATGCCGCGTCGTCGCGAAGTCCCCAAGCGGGAAGTGTTGCCGGATCCGAAGTTCGGTAACGTTGATGTAGCCAAGTTCATGAACATGCTGATGCTGTCCGGCAAGAAGTCGGTCGCAGAGCGCATCGTTTATGGCGCATTCGAACAAATCCAGACCAAGGGTGGCAAGGACCCGCTGGAAGTGTTCACGGTTGCGCTCAACAACGTCAAGCCGGTGGTCGAAGTGAAGAGCCGTCGCGTTGGTGGTGCCAACTATCAAGTTCCGGTCGAAGTGCGCCCGTCGCGTCGTATGGCATTGGCGATGCGCTGGCTGCGTGAGGCTGCGAAGAAGCGTAGCGAGAAGTCGATGGCCCTGCGCCTGGCAGGTGAACTCTCCGAAGCGGCCGAAGGCCGTGGCGGCGCGATGAAGAAGCGCGACGAAGTTCACCGCATGGCAGAAGCCAACCGCGCGTTCTCGCATTTCCGTTTCTAAGCGCCTGGCTGGGCTTTTAGCGGAAATAAATTCCGGGCGGGTGCGCTTTTCAGGCGCCTCGCCCGTTTGTGTTGAAGCATGATGCAGCAGGGCTGCATCGTGTCATCCCAGTAGAGGATCAAAGTGGCTCGCAAGACTCCTATCGAGCGCTACCGCAATATCGGTATTAGCGCTCACATCGACGCCGGCAAAACGACGACGACCGAGCGCATTCTGTTTTACACCGGTGTGAACCACAAGATCGGTGAAGTCCACGACGGCGCAGCCACGATGGACTGGATGGAGCAGGAACAGGAGCGTGGCATCACGATCACGTCCGCTGCTACCACCGCCTTCTGGAAGGGCATGGGCGGCAACTATCCGGAACACCGCATCAACATCATCGACACCCCGGGCCACGTCGACTTCACGATTGAAGTCGAGCGCTCGATGCGCGTGCTCGACGGCGCGTGCATGGTGTACTGCGCAGTGGGCGGCGTGCAGCCGCAGTCGGAAACGGTGTGGCGCCAGGCTAACAAGTACAAGGTGCCGCGTCTCGCGTTCGTCAACAAGATGGACCGTACCGGTGCGAACTTCTTCAAGGTCTACGACCAGCTCCGTCTGCGCCTGAAGGCGAACCCGGTTCCGGTCGTGGTGCCGATCGGCGCGGAAGAAAACTTCAAGGGCGTCGTCGACCTGATCAAGATGAAGGCGATCATTTGGGACGAAGCGTCGCAAGGCACGAAGTTCGACTACGTCGACATCCCGGCCGAGCTCGCAGAGACCTGCAAGGAATGGCGCGAGAAGATGGTCGAAGTGGCTGCTGAAGCCAGCGAAGACCTGATGAACAAGTACCTGGAAGAAGGCGACCTGCCGGAAGCCGACATCGTCAAGGCGCTGCGCGACCGTACGATCGCGTGCGAAATCCAGCCGATGCTGTGCGGTACCGCGTTCAAGAACAAGGGCGTGCAGCGTATGCTCGACGCCGTGATCGACTTCCTGCCGTCGCCGGTCGACATCCCGCCGGTCAAGGGCGAGCTCGAAAACGGTGAAGAAGCAGAGCGCAAGGCGTCGGACGAGGAGAAGTTCTCGTCGCTCGCGTTCAAGATCATGACCGACCCGTTCGTCGGCCAGCTGATCTTCTTCCGTGTGTACTCGGGCGTCGTCAACTCGGGCGACACGCTGCTGAACTCGACCAAGGGCAAGAAGGAACGCCTCGGCCGTATTCTGCAGATGCACGCGAACCAGCGTGAAGAAATCAAGGAAGTCCGTGCAGGCGACATCGCTGCTGCGGTCGGCCTGAAGGAAGCGACCACCGGCGATACGCTGTGCGATCCGGCAAACCCGATCGTGCTCGAGCGCATGGTGTTCCCGGAGCCGGTGATTTCGCAGGCTGTCGAGCCGAAGACCAAGGCTGACCAGGAAAAGATGGGCCTGGCGCTGAACCGTCTGGCTCAGGAAGATCCGTCGTTCCGCGTGCAGACCGACGAAGAGTCGGGCCAGACCATCATTTCGGGCATGGGCGAGCTCCACCTCGAAATTCTGGTCGACCGGATGAAGCGTGAATTCGGCGTGGAAGCAACCGTCGGCAAGCCGCAGGTTGCATACCGCGAAACGATCCGTTCGACGGCGAAGGACGTCGACGGCAAGTTCGTCAAGCAGTCGGGCGGTCGTGGCCAGTACGGTCACGCAGTGATCACGCTCGAGCCGAACGAACAAGGCAAGGGCTACGAGTTCTTCGACGAGATCAAGGGTGGTGTGATTCCGCGTGAATACATCCCGGCGGTCGACAAGGGTATCCAGGACACGCTGAAGTCGGGCGTGCTGGCTGGCTTCCCGGTCGTCGACGTGAAGGTTCACCTGACGTTCGGTTCGTACCACGACGTTGACTCGAACGAAAACGCGTTCCGCATGGCCGGTTCGATGGCGTTCAAGGAAGCAATGCGCAAGGCGAACCCGGTCGTCCTCGAGCCGATGATGGCTGTCGAAGTCGAGACGCCGGAAGACTACATGGGCAACGTGATGGGCGACCTGTCGGGCCGTCGCGGTATCGTCCAGGGCATGGAAGACATGGTTGGCGGCGGCAAGATCGTGCGCGCCGAAGTCCCGCTGTCGGAAATGTTCGGCTATTCGACGTCGCTGCGCTCGCTGACGCAAGGTCGCGCAACGTACACGATGGAGTTCAAGCACTACGCTGAAGCTCCGCGCAACGTTGCAGACGCGATCATCAGCGCGAAGTCGAAGTAAATCTGTAGCTACCAATCGATTAATTTTTTGAAAGAAGAGAATCATGGCAAAAGGTAAATTCGAGCGGACCAAGCCGCACGTGAACGTTGGTACGATTGGTCACGTTGACCACGGCAAGACGACGCTGACGGCAGCGATCACGACGGTTCTGACGAAGAAGTTCGGCGGCGAAGCGAAGGCATACGACCAGATCGACGCGGCACCGGAAGAAAAGGCGCGCGGCATCACGATCAACACGGCACACGTCGAGTACGAAACGGCTAACCGCCACTACGCACACGTCGACTGCCCGGGCCACGCTGACTATGTGAAGAACATGATCACGGGCGCAGCGCAGATGGACGGCGCGATCCTGGTTTGCTCGGCAGCAGACGGCCCGATGCCGCAAACGCGTGAGCACATCCTGCTGGCGCGTCAGGTTGGCGTTCCGTACATCATCGTGTTCCTGAACAAGTGCGACATGGTGGACGACGCTGAACTGCTCGAGCTGGTCGAGATGGAAGTTCGCGAACTCCTGTCGAAGTACGACTTCCCGGGCGACGACACGCCGATCGTGAAGGGTTCGGCGAAGCTGGCGCTGGAAGGCGACACGGGCGAGCTGGGCGAAGTGGCGATCATGAGCCTGGCCGACGCGCTGGACACGTACATCCCGACGCCGGAGCGTGCAGTTGACGGCGCGTTCCTGATGCCGGTGGAAGACGTGTTCTCGATCTCGGGCCGTGGTACGGTTGTGACGGGTCGCGTTGAGCGCGGCATCGTGAAGGTCGGCGAAGAAATCGAAATCGTCGGTATCAAGCCGACGGTGAAGACGACCTGCACGGGCGTTGAAATGTTCCGCAAGCTGCTGGACCAAGGTCAAGCAGGCGACAACGTTGGTATCCTGCTGCGCGGCACGAAGCGTGAAGACGTGGAGCGTGGCCAGGTTCTGGCGAAGCCGGGTTCGATCACGCCGCACACGCACTTCACGGCTGAAGTGTACGTGCTGAGCAAGGACGAAGGCGGCCGTCACACGCCGTTCTTCAACAACTACCGTCCGCAGTTCTACTTCCGTACGACGGACGTGACGGGCTCGATCGAGCTGCCGAAGGACAAGGAAATGGTGATGCCGGGCGACAACGTGTCGATCACGGTGAAGCTGATTGCCCCGATCGCGATGGAAGAAGGTCTGCGCTTCGCAATCCGCGAAGGCGGCCGTACGGTCGGCGCCGGCGTCGTCGCCAAGATCATCGAGTAATATCGACGATCCGCGGATCCCGACGGGGTCCGCGATTCCGCGGTATGCAGTCCGTACCGTCGAAACCGGGTGTCCAGCTTGCGCTGGCACCCGGTTTTGTTTTTCCGGTGCGCCGTTGCGCGGGGCGAGAAACTCGCACCATCGCTCCAGAATTTCGTGTAGAATCGCGGGCTTAGCAGTGGAAGTACCGTCCGGAACCTGATGTCTCGCTCCCCGCAGGCGTCATGTTTCACGTTCTTTTAGTGTCCGGCGATGCAACATCGCCTCGCTCTTTCCAAGGAATCGTCATGCAGCAACAGAAAATCCGCATTCGCCTGAAGGCTTTCGACTATCGTCTGATCGATCAATCGGCTGCCGAAATCGTCGATACCGCGAAGCGGACTGGCGCAATCGTCCGTGGCCCGGTGCCGCTGCCGACGCGCATTCAGCGTTTTGACATCCTGCGTTCGCCGCACGTCAACAAGACGTCGCGCGATCAGCTCGAAATCCGTACCCACCAGCGCCTGATGGACATCGTCGATCCGACCGACAAGACGGTTGACGCGCTGATGAAGCTCGACCTGCCGGCTGGCGTCGACGTGGAAATCAAGCTGCAGTAAGGCTTCCAGCGCCGATCGGCATGCCGGGCGGCGCTAAGTCTTTGTATTGCTTGCGGAAATCGAGAAGTCGGGCTATACTGCTTGGCTTTTCGCGTATTCGTGTAAAAAAGTTGGGCCTTGCGTGCCCGGCATTTTGTAAATCAGCCCCGACCAATCGCAGTCGGGAATGGAGAAAATGATGAGCCTTGGACTCGTAGGTCGCAAGGTTGGCATGACCCGTATCTTCACGGCGGAAGGGGATTCGATTCCCGTCACCGTGCTGGACGTGTCGGACAACCGCGTGACGCAGATCAAGACTGTTGAAACCGACGGCTACACGGCCGTGCAGGTTGCATTCGGCTCCCGTCGTGCCTCGCGCGTGACGAAGCCGCTGGCAGGTCATCTCGCCAAAGCCGGTGTCGAAGCCGGTGAAATCCTCAAGGAATTCCGCATTGACGCGGCCAAGGCAGCTGAGCTGTCGAATGGCGCCGTGGTCGGTGCCGATCTTTTCGAAGTGGGCCAGAAGGTCGACGTGCAAGGCGTGTCGATCGGTAAGGGCTACGCCGGTACGATCAAGCGTTACAACTTCTCCTCCGGCCGTGCTACGCACGGTAACTCGCGCTCGCACAATGTGCCGGGCTCGATCGGTATGGCGCAGGATCCGGGTCGTGTTTTCCCGGGTAAACGCATGACGGGTCACATGGGTGACGTGACGGTGACGGTGCAGAACCTCGAAATCGCTCGTATCGACGCAGAGCGCAAGCTGCTGCTCGTGAAGGGTGCGATTCCGGGCGCGAAGGGCGGCAAGGTCTTCGTGACGCCGGCCGTCAAGACCAAGGGGGCGAAATAATGGAACTCAAGCTCCTGAACGAAAATGGTCAGGAAGGTGCAGTGGTCAACGCATCGGACGTCGTGTTCGGTCGTGACTACAACGAAGCGCTGATCCACCAGGTCGTCGTCGCTTACCAGGCGAATGCTCGCCAAGGTAACCGCGCACAGAAGGACCGTGAGCAAGTCAAGCACACGACGAAGAAGCCGTGGCGCCAGAAGGGTACGGGCCGCGCTCGTGCCGGTATGTCGTCGAGCCCGTTGTGGCGCGGCGGTGGTCGTATCTTCCCGAATTCGCCGGAAGAAAACTTCTCGCACAAGGTCAACAAGAAGATGCATCGCGCAGGTCTCTGCTCGATCTTCTCGCAGCTGGCCCGTGAAGGCCGTCTGTCGGTCGTCGAGGACATCATCCTCGAAGCGCCGAAGACCAAGCTGCTGGCCGAAAAATTCAAGACCATGGGTCTCGACTCCGTGCTGATCATCACCGACACGGTTGACGAAAACCTGTACCTGGCATCGCGCAACCTGCCGCACGTGGCAATTGTCGAGCCGCGCTACGCTGACCCGCTCTCGCTGATCTACTTCAAGAAAGTGCTGGTCACGAAGGCTGCGGTCGCCCAGATCGAGGAGTTGCTGTCATGAGCGAGATTCGCAAGAACGATCATCGTTTGATGCAGGTCCTGCTCGCACCGGTGATCTCGGAAAAGGCGACGCTGGTTGCCGACAAGAACGAGCAAGTCGTGTTCGAAGTCGCACCGGATGCCACGAAGCAGGAAGTGAAGGCGGCTGTCGAGCTGCTGTTCAAGGTTGAAGTTGATTCCGTCAACGTGCTGGTTCAGAAGGGCAAGCAAAAGCGCTTTGGCCGTTCGATGGGCCGCCGCAAGGACGTGAAGAAGGCGTACGTTTGCCTGAAGCCCGGCCAGGAAATCAACTTTGAAGCGGAGGCCAAGTAATCATGGCAATCGTTAAAGTTAAGCCGACATCGCCGGGTCGCCGCGCGATGGTCAAGGTGGTCAACAAGAACCTGCACCAGGGCAAGCCGTTCGCGGCACTGCTCGACTCGCAGAGCTCGACCGCCGGCCGTAACAACAACGGTCGTATCACCACGCGTCACAAGGGTGGTGGTCACAAGCAGCACTACCGTATCGTCGATTTCCGTCGCACGAAGGATGGCATTCCGGCAAAGGTCGAGCGTCTCGAGTACGACCCGAACCGTAGCGCGAACATCGCGCTGGTGCTCTACGCAGACGGCGAACGTCGCTACATCATCGCCCCGAAGGGCCTGACCGTCGGCCAACAGCTGATGTCGGGTTCGGAAGCGCCGATCCGAGCAGGCAACACGCTGCCGATCCGCAACATTCCGGTCGGTACGACGATCCACTGCATCGAGATGCTGCCGGGCAAGGGCGCGCAAATGGCGCGTTCGGCTGGCACGTCGGCCATGCTGCTGGCACGTGAAGGCGTCTACGCGCAGGTTCGTCTGCGTTCGGGCGAAATCCGCCGCGTGCACATCGAGTGCCGTGCAACGATCGGTGAAGTCGGCAACGAAGAGCATAGCCTGCGCCAGATCGGCAAGGCTGGCGCGAACCGCTGGCGCGGTATCCGCCCGACGGTGCGTGGCGTTGCGATGAACCCGGTCGATCACCCGCACGGTGGTGGTGAGGGCAAGACGGCTGCAGGTCGCGACCCGGTGAGCCCGTGGGGTACGCCGGCTAAGGGTTACCGCACCCGCAGCAACAAGCGCACGACGACGATGATCGTCCAGCGCCGTCACAAGCGTTAAGGAGTAGGCAATGGCACGTTCTGTTAAAAAAGGTCCGTTCTGCGACGCCCATTTGCTGAAGAAAGTTGAGGCGGCTGCAGCTTCGCGCGACAAAAAGCCGATCAAGACCTGGTCGCGTCGCTCGACGATTCTGCCGGATTTCATCGGCCTGACGATCGCTGTTCACAACGGCCGTCAACACGTTCCGGTGTACATCTCGGAAAACATGGTCGGCCACAAGCTTGGCGAGTTCGCACTGACCCGTACGTTCAAGGGTCACGCAGCCGACAAGAAGGCCAAGAAATAAGGGGCAATCAAGATGGAAGTGAAAGCAATTCATCGCGGTGCCCGCATCTCGGCGCAGAAAACGCGCCTTGTGGCTGACCAGATCCGCGGTTTGCCGGTCGACAAGGCGCTGAACGTTCTGACGTTCTCGCCGAAGAAGGCGGCTGGCATCGTGAAGAAGGTTGTGCTGTCGGCAATCGCGAATGCGGAGCACAACGAAGGCGCTGATATCGACGAGCTCAAGATCAAGAGCATCTACGTCGACAAGGCTGCATCGCTCAAGCGTTTCACCGCGCGCGCCAAGGGCCGCGGTAACCGCATCGAGAAGCAATCCTGTCACATCACTGTGACGGTCGGGAATTAAGGAGCCATACGATGGGACAGAAAATTCATCCGACTGGCTTCCGCCTGGCTGTCAGCCGCAATTGGGCTTCGCGTTGGTACGCGAACAACAACAATTTCGCGGCGATGCTGCAGGAAGACATCGGTGTTCGTGAATACCTGAAGAAGAAGCTGAAGAACGCTTCGGTCGGTCGGGTCGTCATCGAGCGTCCGGCGAAGAACGCGCGCATCACGATTTACAGCTCGCGTCCGGGCGTGGTCATCGGCAAGAAGGGCGAGGATATCGAACAGCTGAAGACGGAACTGCAACGCCGCATGGGCGTGCCGGTTCACGTCAACATCGAGGAAATCCGCAAGCCGGAAACCGATGCTCAGCTGATCGCTGACTCGATCACGCAACAGCTCGAGCGCCGGATCATGTTCCGTCGCGCGATGAAGCGTGCGATGCAGAACGCGATGCGTCTGGGTGCCCAAGGCATCAAGATCATGAGCGCGGGCCGTCTGAACGGTATCGAAATCGCTCGTACGGAGTGGTATCGCGAAGGTCGCGTGCCCCTTCACACGCTGCGTGCTGATATCGACTACGCGACCTCGGAAGCGAAGACGACCTACGGGATCATCGGCGTCAAGGTGTGGGTTTACAAGGGCGATACGCTCGGCCGCAACGACGCACCGGTGGTGGAAGAAGTAGCCGAAGACAAGCGTCCGCGTCGCAATGCGCGTCCGGGCGACCGTCGTCCGCGCCGTGACGGCGAAGGCGGCGCTCCGGGTGCTCGTCGTGGCGCACCGCGCCGCGGCGCCGGCAAGCCCGAAGACGGCAAGACTGGAGAATAACGATGCTGCAACCGAAACGCAGAAAGTATCGTAAAGAGCAGAAAGGTCGTAACACCGGCAAGGCGACGCGCGGCAACGCAGTGTCGTTCGGTGAATTCGGCCTGAAGGCTATCGGTCGCGGTCGTTTGACCGCACGCCAGATTGAAGCGGCGCGTCGTGCAATGACGCGTCACATCAAGCGTGGCGGCCGCATCTGGATCCGGATCTTCCCGGACAAGCCGATTTCGCAGAAGCCGGCCGAAGTGCGTATGGGTAACGGTAAGGGTAACCCTGAGTACTACGTCGCCGAGATTCAGCCGGGCAAGATGCTCTATGAAATGGACGGCGTAACCGAAGAACTGGCACGCGAAGCGTTCCGTCTGGCTGCAGCCAAGCTGCCGCTGAAGACGGCGTTCATCGTGCGCCAGCTCGGCGCCTAAGGAGAAAATATGAAGGCTTCCGAACTTCTCCAGAAAGACCAGGCCGCGCTCAACAAGGAGCTGGCGGACCTGCTGAAGGCGCAATTCGGCCTGCGCATGCAACTCGCGACCCAGCAGCTCACTAACACGAGCCAGCTGAAGAAGGTTCGTCGCGACATCGCACGTGTGCGGACCGTCATGACTCAGAAGGCGAACCAGAAATGAACGATAGCGTGAAAACCTCGCTGAAGCGGACGCTGGTCGGTCGGGTCGTCAGCAACAAGATGGACAAGACCGTCACCGTGCTGATCGAGCACCGCGTCAAGCACCCGATCTACGGCAAGTATGTCGTGCGTTCGAAGAAGTACCACGCGCACGATGAAGCGAACACCTACAACGAAGGCGATCTCGTCGAAATCCAGGAAACTCGTCCTGTTTCGAAGACGAAGGCCTGGACGGTGTCGCGCCTCGTCGAAGCAGCTCGCGTCATCTAAGCGGGCAGCGCAGTAGGCAGTAACGGGCACTTCTCCGCGAAGTGCTTGAAATCGCAAAGTATTTGCTTGCGTGACCAGGATTATTTGTTATAATCCTGGTCTTCCCTCTTTATGGGAGCCCCGTCGCGGGCGAAGTTGGTGGGGGAAGCGGACTGGCGCCTGCCTGTCCGAAAGATTCACCGAATTGCGATGGCGGGTTTCGTTTGCCGTCGCTGCTGTTCCAACCCAAGCAGCCGATTGGCTGACGGGACCAAGACTGACCGAATGCATCATGGTGGTGCATCCGGATTAAGTTGGGAAAGACAAACCATGATCCAGACCGAATCTCGGCTCGAAGTAGCCGACAACACGGGTGCACGTGAAGTCCTGTGCATCAAGGTGCTCGGCGGCTCGAAGCGTCGTTATGCCGGCATTGGCGACATCATCAAGGTGAGCGTCAAAGAGGCAACGCCGCGCGGGCGCGTGAAGAAAGGCGAAATTTACAACGCCGTGGTGGTCCGCACCGCCAAGGGCGTGCGCCGTCAAGACGGCTCGCTGATCAAGTTCGACGGCAACGCCGCTGTGCTTTTGAATAACAAGCTCGAGCCGATCGGCACCCGTATCTTCGGGCCGGTCACGCGTGAGCTGCGTAGCGAACGATTCATGAAGATCGTTTCGCTGGCGCCGGAAGTGCTGTAAGGAGTCGCGATGAACAAGATTCGCAAAGGTGACGAAGTCATCGTCGTCACTGGCAAGGACAAGGGCAAGCGCGGCGTCGTGCTGGCAGTCGGTGCAGAGCATGTGACGGTTGAAGGTATCAACCTCGTCAAGAAGCATGTGAAGCCGAACCCGATGAAGGGTACGACTGGCGGCGTGGAAGCGAAGACGATGCCCCTGCATATTTCGAACGTCGCACTGGTCGACGCGAATGGCAAGGCGTCGCGTGTTGGCATCAAGGTCGAGGAAGGCAAGAAGGTTCGCTTCCTGAAGACGACCGGTGCTGTACTGAGCGCCTGACGCAGCGGAGTAAAAAATGGCTCGTTTTCAAGAGTTTTACAAAGAAAAGGTTGTGCCCGGCCTGATCGAGAAGTTCGGTTACAAGTCGGTCATGGAAGTGCCGCGCATCACCAAGATCACGCTGAACATGGGTCTTGGCGAAGCGATCGCTGACAAGAAGATCATCGAGAACGCCGTTGGCGACCTCACGAAGATCGCTGGTCAGAAGCCGGTCGTGACGAAGGCACGCAAGGCAATCGCAGGCTTCAAGATCCGCCAGGGTTACCCGATCGGCGCGATGGTGACGCTGCGTGGCCAAGCAATGTACGAATTCCTCGACCGTTTCGTGACGGTTGCCCTGCCCCGCGTGCGTGACTTCCGCGGCGTGTCGGGTCGTGCTTTCGATGGCCGTGGCAACTACAACATCGGTGTGAAAGAGCAGATCATTTTCCCCGAAATCGACTACGACAAGATCGACGCACTGCGTGGGCTGAACATCAGCATCACGACGACTGCGAAGACTGACGACGAAGCAAAGGCTCTGCTCGCCAGCTTCAAGTTCCCGTTCAGAAACTGAGGTTACCGTGGCTAAACTGGCACTGATCGAACGTGAAAAGAAGCGCGCCCGCCTGGTCGCGAAGTTCGCAGCAAAGCGCGATGCGCTGAAGGCGATCGTCGAAGACCAAAGCAAGTCGGAAGAAGAGCGCTACGAAGCACGCCTTGAGCTGCAGCAACTGCCCCGCAACGCAAACCCGACCCGCCAGCGTAACCGCTGCGCGATCACGGGCCGTCCGCGTGGCACGTTCCGTAAATTCGGCCTCGCGCGTAACAAGATTCGTGAAATCGCATTCCGTGGCGAGATTCCTGGCCTGACCAAGGCGAGCTGGTAATAGGAGAAACGTAAATGAGCATGAGTGATCCTATCGCCGATATGCTGACTCGCATCCGCAATGGGCAGATGGTCGAGAAGGTATCGGTGTCGATGCCCTCGTCGAAAGTCAAGGTTGCAATCGCGCAAGTCCTGAAAGACGAAGGCTATATCGACGATTTCGCCGTGAAGGCGGAAGGTGCGAAGTCCGAACTGAATATCGCGCTGAAGTACTACGCCGGCCGTCCGGTCATCGAACGCATCGAACGCGTGTCGAAGCCTGGCCTGCGAGTGTACCGTGGCCGTAACGACATTCCGCAGGTCATGAATGGCCTCGGTGTGGCAATCGTGTCGACGCCGAAGGGCGTGATGACCGACCGCAAGGCGCGCGCTACCGGCGTCGGCGGCGAAGTCATCTGCTACGTCGCTTAAAGCCGAGGAGAGAGAAACATGTCTCGAGTAGGTAAGAGCCCGATCGCGCTGCAAGGCGCGGAAGTCAAGCTGGCCGACGGTGCGATCACCGTCAAGGGCCCGCTGGGCACCATCACGCAAGCGATCAATCCGCTCGTGAACGTGGCGAACAACGACGGCACGCTGAACCTGTCGCCGGTGGACGAAAGCCGCGAAGCAAATGCACTGTCGGGCACGATGCGCGCGATTATCGCGAATGCCGTGCACGGCGTGACCAAGGGTTTCGAGCGCAAGCTGACGCTGGTTGGCGTCGGTTATCGTGCACAAGCGCAAGGCGACAAGCTGAACCTGTCGCTGGGTTTCTCGCACCCGGTGGTGCACCAGATGCCGGAAGGCGTCAAGGCAGAAACCCCGACGCAAACCGAAATCGTGATCAAGGGGATCAACAAGCAACAAGTCGGTCAAGTAGCTGCGGAAGTCCGCGGTTACCGTCCGCCGGAGCCGTACAAGGGCAAGGGCGTGCGCTATTCCGACGAGGTTGTGATCCTCAAAGAAACGAAGAAGAAGTAAGGGTGCGCAATCATGGATAAGACTCAATCTCGCCTGCGCCGCGCTCGCCAGACGCGTATCAAGATCGCTGAGCTGCAGGTCGCGCGTCTCGCCGTGCATCGCACGAATACGCACATCTACGCTCAAGTGTTCTCGCCGTGCGGCACCAAGGTGCTCGCCAGCGCGTCGACGCTCGAAGCAGAAGTGCGCGCAGAACTGGCCGACAAGTCGGGCAAGGGCGGCAACGTCAATGCTGCGACGCTGATCGGCAAGCGTATTGCCGAAAAGGCAAAGGCTGCCGGCATCGAATCCGTCGCCTTCGACCGCTCGGGCTTCCGCTACCACGGCCGCGTCAAGGCGCTGGCTGAGGCAGCTCGCGAAGCTGGGCTCAAGTTCTAAGGAAGGAATTCGTCATGGCAAAGATGCAAGCGAAAGTTCAGGCTGACGAGCGCGACGACGGCCTTCGTGAAAAGATGATTTCGGTCAATCGCGTGACCAAGGTCGTGAAGGGTGGCCGTATTCTCGGCTTCGCCGCACTGACCGTGGTTGGCGACGGTGATGGCCGCATCGGTATGGGCAAGGGCAAGGCGAAGGAAGTGCCGGTCGCTGTCCAGAAGGCAATGGAACAAGCTCGTCGCAACATGTTCAAGGTGCCGCTCAAGAACGGCACGCTGCAACACGAAGTGCACGGCAAGCATGGCGCATCCGCTGTCCTCCTCGCTCCGGCGAAGGCAGGTACGGGCGTGATCGCCGGCGGCCCGATGCGCGCAGTGTTCGACGTGATGGGCGTTCAGAACGTTGTGGCGAAGAGCCACGGTTCGACGAACCCGTACAACCTCGTTCGCGCCACGCTGGACGGTCTGCGCAAGCAGTCCACCCCGGCAGACATCGCGGCGAAGCGCGGCAAGTCCGTCGAAGAAATTTTGGGCTAAGCCCGGGTGGTCACCATGTCTGAAAAAACTGTCAAGGTTCAGCTCGTTAAGAGCCTGATCGGGACCCGCGAATCGCACCGCGCGACCGTGCGTGGCCTGGGCCTGCGCCGACTCAACTCGGTCAGCGAGCTTCAGGACACGCCGGCGGTCCGCGGCATGATCAACAAGGTCTCGTACCTCGTTAAGGTCATCGCGTAAGCGGCCCTACGGATCAAGGAGTTGATATGGAATTGAATAACCTGAAGCCGGCAGCTGGCGCCAAGCACGCCAAGCGTCGCGTCGGCCGTGGCATCGGTTCGGGCCTCGGCAAGACGGCTGGCCGTGGTCACAAGGGTCAGAAATCGCGTTCGGGCGGCTTCCACAAAGTCGGTTTCGAAGGCGGTCAGATGCCGCTGCAACGTCGTCTGCCGAAGCGCGGCTTCACGTCGCTGACGAAGGAATTCGTCGGTGAAGTGCGCCTGGCCGACCTCGAGAAGCTGCCGGTCGATGAGATCGATCTGCTCGCACTGAAGCAAGCCGGCCTGGTCGGTGAGCTGACGAAGAGCGCAAAGATCATCGCGACGGGCGAACTGAAGCGCAAGATCGTCGTGAAGGGTCTCGGTGCCACCAAGGGTGCGCGCGCTGCGATCGAAGCGGCTGGCGGTTCGTTCGCCGAGTGACACGCGTAGCGCGTCGTCACTTGCATTCATCGGAGAAGGTACTTGGCTAACAGCCCGAGTCTTGCAAAACCCGGTCGAAGCACGGCGAAATTCGGCGATCTGCGCCGGCGAGCAATGTTCTTGCTCCTGGCGCTGATCGTCTATCGCATCGGCGCGCACATTCCCGTGCCGGGCATCGATCCGGATCAACTGGCGAAGCTGTTCCAAAGCCAGGCGGGCGGCATCCTGGGCATGTTCAACATGTTCTCGGGTGGCGCGCTTTCCCGCTTCACGATCTTTGCGCTGGGGATCATGCCGTACATCTCGGCATCGATCATCATGCAGTTGCTGGCGATTGTCTCGCCGCAGCTTGAGGCGCTGAAGAAGGAAGGGCAGGCAGGGCAACGGAAGATCACGCAGTACACGCGGTATTTCACCGTGGTGCTCGCGACCTTCCAGGCGTTCGGTATCGCGGCTGCGCTGGAAAACCAGCCGGGCCTCGTCACCGACCCCGGCATGCTGTTCCGTCTGACGACGGTCGTGACGCTGGTGACGGGCACGATGTTCCTGATGTGGCTCGGCGAGCAGATTACCGAGCGTGGTCTGGGCAACGGTATCTCGATCATCATCTTCGGCGGGATCGCAGCAGGGTTCCCGAATGCCGTCGGTGGGTTGTTCGAGCTGGTGCGTACGGGTTCGATGAGCATCATTTCGGCGATCATCATCGTCGTTCTGATTGCCGCGGTGACTTACCTGGTCGTGTTCATCGAACGCGGTCAGCGCAAGATCCTCGTGAACTACGCGAAGCGCCAGGTCGGCAACAAGATCTACGGTGGGCAGTCGTCGCACCTGCCGCTGAAGCTGAACATGTCGGGTGTGATTCCGCCGATCTTCGCATCGTCGATCATTCTGTTCCCGGCAACGATTCTCGGCTGGTTCAGTACCGGTCAGCCGACGGGAAGCTGGATTTCCAATACGTTGCATAACGTGGCGGAAGCGCTGAAGCCGGGCCAGCCGGTCTATGTGTTGCTGTACACGCTGGCGATCGTGTTTTTCTGCTTCTTCTACACCGCACTGGTGTTCAACAGCAGGGAAACCGCAGACAACCTGAAGAAGAGCGGCGCGTTTGTTCCGGGCATTCGTCCGGGCGATCAGACCGCACGATATATCGACCGCATCCTCACGCGTCTGACGCTGGCCGGTGCGATCTACATCGTCTTCGTGTGTCTGCTGCCGGAGTTCCTGGTGCTGCGCTGGAACGTGCCGTTTTATTTTGGTGGAACGTCGCTGCTGATCATTGTCGTCGTCACGATGGACTTTATGGCGCAGGTGCAGTCGTACGTTATGTCGCAACAGTATGAGTCACTGCTCAAGAAGGCGAACTTCAAGGGCGGCAACATCCCGATGCGTTGAAAGGACTATGGCCAAAGACGATGTAATCCAGATGCAGGGTGAGGTGATTGAAAACCTCCCGAATGCGACCTTCCGTGTGAAGCTGGAAAACGGCCATGTCGTATTGGGGCATATTTCCGGGAAGATGCGGATGCACTACATCCGCATCCTGCCTGGCGACAAGGTGACGGTTGAATTGACGCCTTACGATCTGTCTCGTGCGCGGATCGTGTTCCGGGCGAAGTGATTTGAAAAAAGGGTATTATCATGAAAGTGATGGCATCGGTTAAGCGCATTTGCCGCAATTGCAAGATCATCAAGCGCAAAGGCGTCGTTCGCGTGATCTGCAGCTCGGATCCGCGCCACAAGCAGCGCCAAGGCTGACCGCGCGTTTGTTTGCGCTTTTTGTTTGAGGAAAAACAATGGCTCGTATCGCAGGGGTTAACATCCCGAATCACCAGCACACCGAGATCGGCCTGACGGCAATCTTTGGTGTCGGCCGCACCCGTTCGCGCAGCATCTGCGTGGCAGCTGGCGTCGATTTTTCGAAGAAGGTCAAGGACTTGACCGACGCAGACTTAGAAAAGCTGCGTGAAGAAGTGGGCAAGTTTGTCGTCGAAGGCGATCTGCGCCGTGAAGTGACGATGAACATCAAGCGCCTGATGGACCTCGGTTGCTACCGTGGTGTTCGTCATCGCAAGGGCCTGCCGATGCGCGGTCAGCGTACGCGTACGAACGCACGTACTCGCAAGGGTCCGCGTCGTGCAGCGCAAGCGCTGAAGAAGTAAGCGGAACTGACAGTTACAGGAAAACGTAATGGCTAAGGCTTCGAACACCGCGGCGCAACGCGTTCGCAAGAAGGTTAAGAAGAACGTCGCTGAAGGCGTGGTTCACGTTCACGCGTCGTTCAACAACACGATCATCACGATCACCGATCGCCAAGGCAACGCACTGGCATGGGCGACGTCGGGCGGTCAGGGCTTCAAGGGCTCGCGCAAATCGACGCCGTTCGCTGCTCAGGTCGCAGCCGAGTCGGCTGGCCGCGTCGCGATGGAATACGGCGTGAAGAATCTGGAAGTGCGGATCAAGGGCCCGGGCCCGGGTCGTGAGTCGGCAGTGCGCGCACTGCACGGCCTCGGCATCAAGATCACCGCGATTTCGGACGTCACCCCGATTCCGCACAACGGCTGCCGTCCGCCGAAGCGTCGTCGTATCTAAAGGTGTGCTGGCACGTTCGTGCTAGCACATTGCCTGTCGCCGCTCAGCGTCGACGGGCGTTGCTTTTTTGATTGACTAAGCCCACCGTTCGCCCCAAAGGGCGCGAACTAGCGCGGATTCAGATCTGCGTGACTGATTGATAGAGGAATGCAAAGTGGCACGTTATATCGGCCCGAAGGCCAAGCTGTCCCGCCGTGAAGGCACCGACCTGTTCCTGAAGAGCGCGCGCCGCTCGCTCGCCGACAAGTGCAAGCTCGACAGCAAGCCGGGTCAGCACGGCCGTACCTCGGGCGCACGTACGTCCGACTACGGTACGCAGCTGCGCGAAAAGCAAAAGGTCAAGCGTATCTACGGCGTGCTGGAGCGTCAGTTCCGCCGCTACTTCGCCGAAGCCGATCGCCGCAAGGGCAACACGGGTGAAAACCTGCTGCAACTGCTCGAGTCGCGTCTCGACAACGTCGTGTATCGCATGGGCTTCGGCTCGACCCGCGCTGAAGCGCGTCAGCTGGTGAGCCACAAGTCGATCACCGTGAACGGCGTCGTCGCGAACGTCCCGTCGCAGCAAGTGAAGGCAGGCGACATCGTTGCGATCCGCGAAAAGGCGAAGAAGCAGGCGCGTATCGTTGAAGCGCTGTCGCTGGCCGAGCAAGGCGGCATGCCGAGCTGGGTTGCAGTCGATGCGAAGAAGTTCGAAGGCACGTTCAAGCAAATGCCGGAACGCGCTGAAATCGCAGGCGACATCAACGAAAGCCTGATCGTCGAATTGTATTCGCGTTAATCCGATTGACGGCCGAGGTACCCCGATTGCGTTGCGCAAGGAGGGGCCTCGGCTGTTTATTTTCTGGTTGTTACCGGTCAGCCTTATCGGTGTAACGAGCCGAGGGTATTGAAAAGGAAAGCCCATGCAAACCAGTTTGCTGAAACCCAAGATCATCGCCGTGGAATCGCTGGGCGAGAACCACGCGAGGGTGGTCATGGAACCGTTCGAACGCGGTTACGGCCATACCTTGGGCAATGCGCTTCGCCGCGTGCTGCTGTCGTCGATGGTTGGCTACGCGCCGACCGAAGTGACGATCGCAGGCGTGGTGCACGAGTACTCGACGCTGGATGGCGTGCAGGAAGACGTCGTCAACCTGCTGCTGAACCTGAAGGGCGTGGTGTTCAAGCTGCATAACCGTGACGAAGTGACGGTTACGCTGCGCAAGGAAGGTGAAGGCGTTGTCACGGCCGGCGATATCGAGCTGGCTCACGACTGCGAAGTCATCAACCCGAATCACGTGATTGCGCACCTGTCGAAGGGCGGCAAGCTCGACGTTCAGATCAAGATCGAAAAGGGTCGCGGCTATGTGCCCGGCAACGTTCGTCGCTACGGCGAAGACACGGCCAAGATCATCGGCCGCATCGTCCTCGACGCATCGTTCTCGCCGGTTCGCCGCGTGAGCTACGCTGTCGAAAGCGCGCGTGTCGAGCAGCGTACCGACCTCGACAAGCTCGTGATGAACATCGAGACGAGCGGTGTGATCACGCCGGAAGAAGCGATCCGTCAATCGGCCCGCATCCTGGTCGACCAGCTGTCCGTGTTCGCGGCGCTGGAAGGCACGGAAACGGCAGCCGAAGCGCCGTCGCGTGCACCGCAGATCGATCCGATCCTGCTGCGTCCGGTGGACGATCTCGAGCTGACGGTTCGTTCGGCGAACTGCCTGAAGGCCGAGAACATCTACTACATCGGCGACCTGATCCAGCGCACGGAAAACGAGCTGCTGAAGACGCCGAACCTCGGTCGCAAGTCGCTCAACGAGATCAAGGAAGTGCTCGCTTCGCGCGGTCTCACGCTGGGCATGAAGCTCGAAAACTGGCCGCCGGCTGGTCTCGACAAGTAAGCCCGGTTGTAGCCTGGCTATAGCTGTAGTTGGCAAAGATGCGGATTTTCCTTTAAAATCCGCATCTTGCTTTTTTTCGTTACCGGCCCGTGCACCCATCGAGGTGCGATAGAAGAGCTGGATCAAAACTTTGAATCAAGGAAACTGAAATGCGCCATCGTCATGGTCTGCGGAAACTGAACCGCACGAGCAGCCACCGTCTGGCTATGCTCCGTAACATGTCCAACTCGCTGATCGAGCACGAAGTCATCAAGACGACGCTGCCGAAGGCGAAGGAACTCCGTAAAGTCGTCGAGCCGCTGATCACGCTCGGCAAGAAGCCGTCGCTGGCAAACCGTCGCCTGGCGTTCAACCGCCTGCGCGATCGTGACTCGGTGGCGAAGCTGTTCGACGTGCTCGGTCCGCGTTTCGCGAACCGTCCGGGCGGCTACCTGCGCGTGCTGAAGTTCGGCTTCCGCGTGGGCGACAACGCACCGATGGCACTGGTCGAGCTGCTCGATCGTCCGGAAGTCGACGAAACGGAAAACGTGCAAGAAGCTGAGTAAGCTTCCGGTACGCAGCAGTATCTGAAAGGGGCCGAGCAATTGCTTGGCCCTTTTTGTTTTTCCGGCGCCGGCTGCGATCGATTGTCGCAGGGCGGTGCCGGCAGCGTTGCGCGGGCTGCGCTACGATACGGGGCAGCCGGCGCGCGTCCCAGGTGGGCAATTCGCGTCGGCGGGAGCCGATAGACCAGCCAGGAGGACGCGGATGATAGTGGTGCTGATGCTGACGACGGTGCCCGATGCCGAGATCGCCAAGACGCTTTCAGACGGTGCGCTCGATGCGCGGCTTGCCGCGTGCGTGTCGGAGCTCGGCGCGATCAAGTCGCGCTACCACTGGCAGGGCAAGGTCGAAACGGCCGACGAGATCCAGTTGCTGTTCAAGACGAGCCCCGTGCGGGCGCTCGAACTGGAGCGATTTATTCTCGCGCATCATCCTTACGAGACACCCGAAATCGTCTCGTGGCAGACGACGGCATCGGCCGCGTACGGCCAGTGGGTGACCAGCGAAACTCAACGTCTATTTCATGTTTAACGGTATGGCGCTTCCCGTGCGCGTGCGCGCGCTGCGATTTCTCGCAGTCCTGTTGTCGTTCATGCTCGTGCTGGGCGGCCTGTCGGTCGCGCGCGCGGCCGACGATTTCCTCGATCCGTCGGTTGCATTCAAGTTCAGTGCAAGCGAATCGCCGGGACAGGTGGACGTCCGCTTCAAGGTCGCCAACGGCTATTACCTGTACCGTGAGCGGTTCGCGTTCGCGGTGAAGAGCGGGCAGGCGACGCTCGGCGATCCGCAATTCCCGGCCGGCCACGTGAAGTTCGACCAGACGTTCCAGAAGAACGTCGAGACCTACCGTGACGAAGTCGTCGTGCATGTGCCCGTCAAGCAGGCGTCGGGACCGTTCGAGCTCGCGGTGACGTCGCAGGGGTGCGCGGACGAGGGCATCTGCTATCCGCCGGCCGAGCACGTCGTGAAGGTCGATGGCGCCGCGCTGGGCGCCGCTTCGTCGTCGTCGCCGTCGTCCGGCGATGCGGCTGCCACAGGCAGCTGGTTCGACAAGGTCACGAGCGCCGATTTCGCGCAGTCGCTGCTCGAAGGGCATGGCTTCTTCACGATCGTCGCGCTGTATTTCGTCGCGGGCGTCGTGCTGAGCCTCCTGCCGTGTTCGTATCCGATGATTCCGATCGTGTCGGCGATCATCATCGGCCAGGGTACGCGCGCGACGCATGCGCGCGGCTTCGCGCTGTCGATGACCTATGTGGTCGGCATGGCGCTGGTCTACACGGTGCTCGGCATCGCCGCGGCGCTGGTCGGCCAGAGCCTCGGCGCGTGGCTGCAGAACCCGTGGGTGCTCGGCGCGTTCGGCGTGCTGTTGACCGCGTTTGCCGTCTCGCTAATCTCGGGCAAGGACATTGCGCTGCCCGCGCGCTGGCAGAACGGCGCTGCGGAAGTATCGAGCGCGCGCCAGGGCGGCCATTTCGTAGCGGTCGCGGCGATGGGCGCGTTGTCCGCGCTGGTCGTCGGCGCATGCATGACAGCGCCGCTGTTCGCGGTGCTCGCCTTCATCGCGCACACGGGCAATGCGCTGCTCGGCGGCGCTGCACTGTTCGCGATGGGGCTGGGGCTGGGCGTGCCGCTGCTGGTCGTCGGCGTCGGTGCCGGGACGGTACTGCCGCGCGCCGGCGCATGGATGGACGGCGTGAAGGTGTTCTTCGGCATCGTGCTGCTCGCAGCCGCGCTGTGGATCGTGTGGCCGGTGCTGGCCGGTGGCCTGAAGATGGTGCTCGCTGCGTTGTGGCTGCTGATCGCGGCCGCGGCACTCGGGCTGTTCACGCCGAATGCAGGCGCCACGTCCATCTGGCGTCGCCTCGGCCGTGGCGTGGGCGCTGCGCTCGCGATCTGGGCGGCCACGCTGCTCGTCGGCCTGGCCGCGGGATCGACCGATCCGGTCAAGCCGCTGGCGGTGCTGGCGGCACGCACGGTTGCGTCGGGCGGCACGACGGCGGCAGGCGCAGCCGCCGCCGCGCAAGATGGGCCCGCGTTCGCATCGGTGCGCTCGAGTGGCGAACTCGACACGCTGCTGAAGACCTCGGGCCAACCCGTGATGCTCGACTTCTACGCCGACTGGTGCGTGAGCTGCAAGGAAATGGAGCATCTGACGTTTACCGACGCGCGCGTGCAGGCGCGGCTCGCGCAGCTTCATCTCGTGCGCGCGGATGTCACCGCGAACAACCCGGACGACCAGGCGCTGCTGAAGCGTTTCAACCTGTTCGGGCCGCCGGGCATCATCTTCTTCGATAGAAGCGGCAACGAGATCGGGCGCGTAGTCGGCTATCAGGCGGCCGAGACGTTCCTGCGCAGTCTCGACCGGGCTGCGGTCCCGACGGTATGACCATGCGGGTCGCGAGCGTACGGGTGGCGAACCGGCGCACTTGCGCAGCATGAGCTGACGATCGACAAGGCATACGGCCGCGATCGACAGCAAACAAAAAACGGCGGGACACCGAAGTGTCCCGCCGTTTTTCTTTCCGCCTGCCGGCAGGCGCTTAGCGTTGTGCTTTCAGCAGACGCGCGGCGTCGAGTGCGAAGTACGTGAGCACGCCGTCGGCGCCCGCACGCTTGAACGCGAGCAGCGATTCGAGCACGACCTTGTCGTGGTCGAGCCAGCCGTTCATCGCGGCGGCCTTCAGCATCGCGTATTCACCGCTCACCTGGTACACGTAGGTCGGGAAGCGGAACTCGTCCTTCACGCGGCGCACGATGTCGAGGTACGGCATGCCGGGCTTGACCATCACCATGTCGGCGCCTTCGTCGATGTCCAGGCGCACTTCGCGCAGCGCTTCGTCGCTGTTCGCCGGATCCATCTGGTAGGTCATCTTGTTGCCCTTGCCCAGATTGGATGCCGAGCCGACCGCGTCGCGGAACGGGCCGTAGAACGCCGATGCGAACTTGGCCGAATAGGCCATGATCCGCGTGTGGATATGGCCGTCGCTTTCCAGCATTTCGCGGATCGCGCCGATGCGCCCGTCCATCATGTCCGACGGGGCGACGATGTCGACGCCGGCTTCCGCCTGCGCGCGCGCCTGGTCGATCAGGATCTCGATCGTGTCGTCGTTGATCACGTAGCCGTTTTCGTCGAGCACGCCATCCTGGCCATGGCTCGTGTACGGGTCGAGTGCGACGTCGGTCAGCACGCCGAGTTCGGGGAAGCGCTTCTTCAGCTCGCGCACCGCGCGCGGGATCAGGCCTTCCGGATTGGCCGCCTCGCGGCCGTCGGGCGTTTTCACCGACGGCTCGATGGCCGGGAACAGCGACAGCACGGGCACGCCCAGTTCGACGCACTGCTCGGCAACGTGCATCAACAGATCGACCGACACGCGTTCGACGCCGGGCATCGACGGCACCGGCTGCCGTTGGTTGGTGCCTTCGACGACGAATACCGGATAGATCAGGTCGTCGGTGGTCAGGCGGTTTTCGCGCATCAGGCGCCGGGAGAAGTCGTCGCGGCGCATCCGGCGCGGACGATGAAGCGGATGGAAGCTCATGGCGATTGGGTAGAAATCAGGGCAGTAAGACCTTACGGAACCCTTAGGTCATTTTCGGGAGCGTTGGTATATGATAGCGATCGAGCGGCACGCGTCGCGTGCAGCTCCCCGCTTCTCCTCCCTGAGCGGGTGCCTGTCGTTTTTCGATTAGGCTGTTTGACCCGCCGTTCAACGGCGGGTTTTTTTATGAGCCGGCCGAAACCGCAGGCGCCGTCAGGTGCGCGCCGCCGATCCCGGCCGCGCGTTGCCCGATCATTGTGCTACAGGCTCGCTTTTTTCGTCGGCGACGGACGGCCGCACCCAGCTTTCGATCAATTCGTGCGCCTCGTCGAGCCCAATGCGCTTCATCGCCGAGAACAGCTGAACCGTCAGCTTGCCCTGAACACCCTGATCACGATACGCATCGAGCCCCTTTTGCGTGGTCCGCAGCGCGTTGATGCTTTCCTGCCGCGTCAATTTGTCGCACTTCGTCAGCAGCGTGTGGATCGGCTTGCCGGTCGGCACGAACCACTCGATCATGCGGCGGTCGAGATCGGTCAGCGGACGGCGCGAATCCATCATCAGGATCAGGCCGCAGAGCTGCGAGCGGGTCGCGAGGTAGGACGACAGCAGCATTTCCCAGTGCGCCTTGGCGGCGCCGGGCACTTCCGCGTAGCCGTAGCCGGGCAGGTCGACGAGGTTCGCGACGGGCTCGGCGGCCGGGCCGACGGAGAAGTAGTTGATATGCTGCGTGCGGCCGGGCGTCTTCGACGCGAAGGCGAGCCGCTTCTGGTTGCACAGCACGTTGATCGCCGTCGACTTGCCGGCATTCGAGCGGCCCGCGAACGCGATTTCCGGCTGGACCGTCGGCGGCAGGTCGCGCAGATGGTTGACGGTCGTGTAGAAGCGGGCTTGATGGAGCAGAAAGGCCATGGGAACCGGAAGGACGGGCGGCGCGAGCCGCTTGGTGGAGGCGGGGTAGCCCCGATAGGCGCGGGAGCTTTCAACACGATATTGTACAATACGGCGGTTTTGCCGAAGGCTACCGGGCGCCTGCCTCGCGCTTTTATGTAGCTTCTGCGGTAGACTGAACGCCGTCGTTTTTTGCAGAACCTCAAATTCCCACAAGACGAAACAGGGTGTGCGAATGAATCGACTGTGCAAGTCTCTGATGGTGCTTCAGGTTGCAGCAGGGTTCGTAGGTTTCGTAGCGGAGGCAAACGCGGCGGATGCGGCAAAGCCGGATCTCGACCGTGGCAAGGCAATTGCCGGGCAGGTGTGTGCGTCGTGTCACGGCGCCGACGGCAATAGCGCATCGGGCAGTTTCCCGAAGCTTGCCGGCCAGCATCCCGAATATCTGGTCAAGCAGTTGAACGACTTCAAGACGCAGCCGGGCGCGAAGGGGCCGGTGCGGAACAACGCGGTGATGGTCGGATTCGCGAGCGCGCTGAGCGCGGACGACATGCGCAACGTCGCCGCGTACTACGGGTCGCAGACGACGAAGCTCGGCACCGCACGCGATGCAGCAACCGTGCCGATCGGCCAGAAGATCTATCGCGGCGGCATCGCGGAGAAGGGCGTACCGGCCTGCGCGAGCTGCCACGGGCCGACAGGGCAAGGGATCCCGGTCCAGTACCCGCGTCTGTCGGGGCAATGGGCCGATTACACGGTCGCGCAGTTGACCGCGTTCCAGCAGGGTGCCGGCGCGCGCAACAACAACGAGGCGATGCATCAGATCGCAACGCGGCTGTCGGACAACGAGATCAAGGCCGTCGCGGATTACATCGCGGGCCTGCGTTGAGCGGTCAGCCGCGAACGGAATGACCGGGCGCCCGAAGGGCGGCCGGAGTCAGAACAAGAAAAGGGTGGGGCGCCGCATCGTTGCGGTTGCCTCGCCCTTCTTTTTTGTCAGCGCGCGCCGGCCGTCCCGAGCGTGCTGACCGCCCCTTCGGGGCAATAATCAAAGTGAGCGTTGGGGGCTGTTTCCCCTGAGTCGGAGTTTGAATGAGCGTTACCACGTCGGGGTTGCAGTCGAAGTCGGGTCAGGGTGCGCCGAAGCGCGCGGTCGAGTTGCTGAGCTCGATGCGCTTCGCGATTGCGCTGCTGGTGGTGCTGTCGATTGCAAGCATCATCGGCACGGTCCTGACCCAGGACGATCCGTATCCGAACTACGTGAACCAGTTCGGGCCGTTCTGGGCGGACATCTTCCGCTCGCTCGGCCTGTACAACGTGTACAGCGCGTGGTGGTTCATGCTGATCCTGATCTTCCTCGTCGTGTCGATCTCGCTGTGCGTGATCCGCAACGCGCCGAAGATGCTCGCCGATGCGAAGAGCTGGAAGGACAAGGTTCGCGAAGGCAGCCTGCGGGCGTTCCACCACAAGGCCGAATACACGACGTCCGGCACGCGCGCGGCGGTCACGGCGACGCTCGCCACGTTCGTCACCAAGGCCGGCTACAAGCACATCGTGCGTGAAAACGACGGCGCGACGCTGATCTCCGCGAAGCGCGGCGCGATGACCAAGTGGGGCTACATCTCCGCGCACCTCGCGATCGTCGTGATCTGTATCGGCGGCCTGCTCGACAGCAACCTGCCGATCAAATTCCAGATGTGGATGTTCGGTAAGAGCCCGGTCAACACGAGCGCGACGATCAGCGAGATCTCGCCCGACCATCGCCTGTCCGCGTCGAACCCGACGTTCCGCGGCTACGCGTGGGTGCCCGAGGGGCAGTTCGTGTCGACCGCCATCCTGAACCAGCCGAGCGGCTCGCTGATCCAGGACCTGCCGTTCTCGATCCAGCTCAACAAGTTCATCGTCGACTACTACACGACGGGCATGCCGAAGCTGTTCGCGAGCGACATCGTCGTGATCGATCGCGAGACCGGCCAGAAGATCCCGGCGCGCGTCGAGGTCAACAAGCCGTTCACGTACAAGGGCGTGTCGATCTACCAGTCGAGCTTCCAGGACGGCGGCTCGCAGATGCAGATGACGGCCTACCCGATGACGGGCGGCAACGCGAAGACCTTCCCCGTGAAGGGGACGATCGGCAGTTCGGCGCCGCTGCAGATGCCGGGCAACGACGGCGACACGATCGAGTTCTCCGATTTCCGTGCGATCAACGTCGAGAACATGGCCGACGCGAACGGCAAGCCGGACGTGCGCGGTGTCGCGACGACGAGCTCGCTGAAGGAAGCGTTCGACGAACGCCTCGGCTCCGGCGCGAAGACGTCGAAGCCGACGCAGCTCCACAACATCGGCCCGTCCGTGCAGTACAAGATCCGCGGCAAGGACGGCCAGGCGCGCGAATTCAACAACTACATGCTGCCCGTCGACATGAAGGGCGAGCGCGTGTTCCTCGCCGGCGTGCGTGCGAGCCCGAACGACCCGTTCCGCTACATGCGGATTCCGGCCGACAGCCAGGATTCGATCGGCGAATGGATGCACCTGCGTGCCGCGCTCGAGGATCCGTCCGCGCGCGCCGAGGCCGCTGCACGCTTCGCGCAGCGTTCGCTGCCGGGCACCGACGCATCGCTGCGCAGCCGCCTGCAGGACAGCGCGTTGAAGGTGCTGACCCTTTTTGCGGCGGGCGACGACAGCGTCGGCCGTGGCGCCGACGGCCAGCCGATCGGCGGCTTCCAGGCCGTGGCGACGTTCATCGACCGCTCGGTGCCGAAGGCCGAGCAGGAGAAGGCCGCGAGCCTGCTGCTGCGCATGCTCGAGGGCTCGATGTGGGAGGTCTGGCAGATCGCGCGCGAGCGTGCGGGCGAGCCGGCGGCGCAGCAGGGCACCGACACGATCCGCTTCGTGCAGAACGCGATCAATGCGCTATCCGACAGCTTTTTGTATGGATCGCCGGTCTATTTGCAGCTTGACTCATTCAAGCAGGTGCAAGCTTCGGTATTTCAGTTGACGCGCGCACCCGGCAAGAATCTGGTGTATCTTGGCAGCCTGCTGCTGGTCGCCGGCATCTTCTCGATGTTCTACGTGCGCGAGCGGCGCCTCTGGTTCTGGTTGAAGGACGCCGGTTCGGGCGTCGATGTGGTGATGGCAATGTCCACGGCCCGCAAGACCTTCGATTTCGAGAAAGAGTTCGTGCAGACGCGCGACGCGGCCGGTGCCGCCTTGCACGCCGCACCTCGCGACGCCGCGCCGGCCGGTGCGGCATCGACGGCCCGTCCGCCTGCCGGCGGCGGTTCCGATTCCGAGAATTCCACCCGGTAACATCATGGATCTCACGCAAGTTTCCTCTTCCCATCGGGCGTCGGCCCAGGCTCCGGTTACGGCGCCGCTGTTCGACGACCGTCCGTTCCTCGCGCGCCTGTCGCTGCTCGACTGGCTGTTCGCACTGGCGCTCGTGGTGGGCGCGGGCTATGCGCTCGTGCACTACAACGCGCACATGGATTATTACGACAAGGCGGTGATGATCGGCACCGTGCCGGCGCTCATCGCGCTCGGCTGGCGCTGGAAGCCCGCGCGGCTGATGATGGCGTCGATCGCCGTGCTGGCGCTGCTGTCGATCCAGATCTACCAGGGCGATCTCGCGCGCGCCGATTCGGCGTTCTTCCTCAAGTACTTCCTGTCGAGCCAGTCGGCCATCCTGTGGATGAGCGCGCTGTTCGTGCTCGCGACGA
>NZ_NKFM01000009.1:0-45008 GCF_002223085.1 Burkholderia sp. HI2714
TACAGCCCGGAGCTCAATCGCATCGAGAAACTGTGGCACAAGATGAAATATGAGTGGCTGGCCTTCAAGGCGCGTGACATCCAAACCCTTGAAGAAGACGTCGATACGGTCCTTCAAGGATTCGGATCAAATTATAGATTTACTTTCTGTTGAGAGCTTACGATGTTGCGATCGGCATCTGTCGAATTTCGAATGAGCAATTGAACCAGTTCAGGATTGAGGCCGACTGGAGATTCGGTGAGAGTCTGGACAAGGTCAACCCGAACAAGATTTATGCGGCTTACTTCGAGAAAGGAAAGATGAATGGCGACTTTTTGCAGGATTGGGTGCTTAAAGACCCTGAAGCGACGCTGCCTAAATCAATAGACGACAAGCGTCAGGGTGGTGCGTTGCTCGGTATCGGGGGGGGCGTATGAGATCGTTGTTCGCTTCCCGGTCACGACGCCTTGCACTGGCATTGGTTGGAGTACTACTTGTGATGGGTGTCGTTGCTATCGAAGCGATTGGTCACGGCGCACAGACACGAAGCATGGGAGAGGAAATGACACGATGGATTGGATTGCCGGCCCTGGCTGGGATCGCTGTTTTTGCATTTGCCACGGCTTGGTCATCTTCGACTGCGGAGGCTGCACAGCCCGTTTCCGTGCCGACACCTTCTGCGCCAGTCCAGGAGAAGCCGTTTCTCGCACAGGTGGTCGGTCTGGAATGGCTCAATCCTCTCCAACGCCGTGACTATCCAACGGAATGGCAATTGTTGTGGACGTTGGGGCTCGTCAAGCCGAACAAGAATGACGATATGGTCAGAAAGGACCCCAAGGCGTTCGGTGCTGTTCGCCCTGTCGCTGGAGTTGCCTATGGCAACAACGGGGCGGAAAGTTTCGACGGGTTCTATGAAAAATATATCTCTAAGTTCCTGGGCTTATTCGCCGAGAAATATGTGATGAATGGTCACTATTTCTATACGGTCCAGCCACACGACCCGCATCAATGGCGAGAGCTGGCGGGTATTCGTGTCGAGTTTGCGATACCTCAGCGACTTGGGTCGAAGGAGGCGAAAGACTATTTGGCCTATCAGATCAAGGATTATTTTGAAATTGGCAATAAGTCCGCAAAGGATCTATGGAGCAAGGATCTGCCTGCGGACATTCAGATCCACGTCGGCGGTGCAAATGCCGGATTCACGTCGCTGAACGCTGCACTCGACTATCTGCAAGCGCATCCGCAGGAAAGCGTGTGGGTGATGAACTGGGACGCGCCGAGCTTTCCACCCAGAGATGCGCAGACGAACGAGAACCTCACCGTGCTGTTCCTCGCCGGCCCCGATCTGAAGACCGAACGCGAGCCACTCGCATGGATCGGCAAGGCAGCGACGAGCAAGGTAAGTGACTACGAAGCGAAGGCCGGCACGACGCGCGCGGTCCAGGCATGGAAAGCGACGATCACGCAGGCGGCTCAAAACGCAAACGTCGACCCCGCAAGCATCCAGTTCGTCGTGCACGACGCAGGCAAGGGCAGCGACGCGGCGTCGACGCGTCTTGCCTCGCTGTCACAGACACTCACGGAAACCCTGCCGGAATTCGACTACACGAAGCAGGTCTTCAACACGCCGGCGCTGCTTGGCGACATGGGCGCGGGCACGGCGCTGACGGACATCGCGCTCGCGATCGGTCGGATCAATCACTTCGGCGGCAATGCGCTGGTTGCCGGTACAACGGATGCCGGTCACCCGACAGCCGTCGTCGTGCTGCCGCCTTCGAAGCTCACTCCGATCAACCCGGACGGAGACTGGTTCCGCGCACGCGGCGAGAACAATGCGTATCTCATTTGGTGGGGGCGTCGACACGACACGAACTACGGCATCCAGGGTTACTCGTACTGAGGAGCATTCATGCGCGGCATTATTCGGGTGGGGGACGTGCATAGCCATGGTGGCCGCGTAGAGACCGGTGCCTCCAACAGTGAAGTCATGGGGCGCGCGGTCGCCCGTCAGGGCGATCGCTGCACGTGCCCGCTGCATGGTGAGGTGGTGATCATCGATGGCGAGGCCGGTTTCGATGTGGAGGGCGCGCCCGCGTCGTTCGATGGTCATAAAACCTCGTGCGGCGCGGTGCTCATTTCGTCAGTCGCCACCTCCGGCCTCTCCTGAGCCGGGTGTGATGACGCATTTTTGATTCCTTGTCTGTAGTCGAATTGGCTAGTGTTTTGCGTGAAGCGATATTCAATGCAAACGGTGTCCAGGGTTGGGCCAGATACCGGCACAAACAAATGACACGATGGGTAGGACTGCAAGCCTTGGCGGGAATAGTTGCTCTGCATTCGCTACGGCATGGTCATCGTCGAACTCGGAGGCTGCACAGCCCACTTCCGCACCGACAGCGTCGACGCCAGTCCAGGAGAAACCACTTCTCCTCACTGCCGCAGACGCTCGCGGAAACCCTGCCGGAATTCGACTACACGAAGCAGGTCTTCACGCCGGCGCTGCTTGGCGACATGGGCGCGGGCACTGCACTGACGGACATCGCGCTCGCGATCGGTCGGATCAACCATTTCGGCGGTAACGCACTGGTTGCCGGTACAACGGACACCGGCCACCCGACTGCCGTCGTCGTGCTGCCGCCGTCGAAGCTCACGCCGATCAATGCGAACGCCGACTGGTTCCGCGCACGTGGTGAAAACAATGCGTATCTGCCGTGGTGGGGGCGTCGACACGACACGAACTACGGCATCCAGGGTTACTCATACTGAGCGTGATCGCGAGACCGCCGGGAATGCCGGCCGCCGTAGAGCGACGACAGACGGAGATCAGGTCATCAACTCGTGGATAAGCCTGGCCGTCGGCACCGCCAACGCGGCAAACGCCACCGTGATGACCGCCAGAATCACTGTTCTCTTCCGCAGCAGCGCGAAGATGACGAACGACAGCGCGTAGAACGCGCAGGTCAGCAGGATGATCCACCAGAGCGCCGCGTAGCCGGCGCCGCCTTCGAAGTTCGGCACGTTCCGCGTCATCAGCGTCGCGCCGTAACCAGCGGCGGTCATGCTCGCGGGCAGGCCCAGCACCGAATACAGGATGTAGACGATGAGCTGTCGCGGTGTCGGATCGGAAGACGTCATGACGGGCGGTTCTTTTTCGGGTGGACGGGCCGTCGAACCGGTCGCCACGCGGGCAGGTTCAGGCAGCCAGCAGGATGCGGGCGTTTCCGGTGTTTGGCAACCACCCGCCGCTGCCCGCCGCCACCTTCACCCCCGCCCGAAACTCGGCCGCTTCGGATCGTACGTCCACCCCGGCACGAGATAGCGCATCGCGACCGCGTCGTCGCGCGCCGTGCCGCCGACTTGCCGATAGAGCGCATGCGCGGCCTCGACCTGCGCCATGTCGAGTTCGATCCCGAGCCCCGGCCGCTCCGGCACGGCCACCTGGCCGCCGACGATCTTCAGCGGCTCGCGCGTAAGCCGCGCGTCGCCTTCCTGCCAGATCCAGTGCGTGTCGATTGCGGTGATCGTGCCGGGCGCGGCCGCCGCCGCATGCGTGAACATCGCGAGCGACACGTCGAAGTGGTTGTTCGAATGCGAGCCCCACGTGAGCCCCCAGTCGCGGCACAGCTGCGCGAGCCGCACCGAGCCCTGCATCGTCCAGAAATGCGGGTCGGCGAGCGGGATGTCGACCGCCTGCAGCCGTACCGCATGATCCATCTGCCGCCAGTCGGTCGCGATCATGTTGGTCGCGGTCGGGATTCCCGTCGCGCGGCGGAATTCGGCCATCACCTCGCGGCCCGAATAGCCGCCTTCCGGCCCGCACGGATCTTCCGCATACGCGAGCAGGTGGCCTTGTCCGCGGCACAGCGCGACGGCCTCGTCGAGCGACCACGCGCCGTTCGGGTCGAGCGTCGCGCGCGCGTCGGGAAAGCGCGCCTTGATCGCGGCGATCGCTTCCATCTCGTCGGCGCCGGCCATCACGCCGCCCTTCAGCTTGAAATCGGCGAAGCCGTAGCGATCGACCGCGGCCTCGGCCTGCCGCGCGATCGCGGCCGGCGTGAGCGCCGCTTCGTTGCGCAACCGGAACCACGCGTCCGTCGCCTGCGCCTCGTCGCGATACGGCAGGTCGGTGCGGCCGCGATCGCCGATATAGAACAGGTACGCGAGCATCGGCACCGCGTCGCGCTGCTGGCCTTCGCCGAGCAGCGCCGCGACCGGCACGTCGAGATGCTGGCCGAGCAGGTCGAGCAGCGCGGCCTCGATCGCGGTGATCACGTTGTCGAGCCGCAGGTTGATCTCGTGCGGCTGGCGCAGCACCGCGGCTTCGCCGGCCGACGTCACCTCGTGCCGGATCGTGCGGCCCGCACCCGGGCCCGCGCCGGACAGCGCCGCGCGCACCGCGTTGAGCGTCGCCTGGTAGCGTCCGATCGACTGGCCGACCACGAGATCCGTCATGCGCTCGAGCGCGTGGCGGATGCCTTCGCCGCCCGGCACTTCGCCGACGCCCGTGTGTCCGCTGCTGTCGTCGAGGATCACGAGGTTGCGCGTGAAGTACGGCGCGTGCGCGCCGCACAGGTTGAGCAGCATGCTGTCGCGGCCGGCGACGGGAATCACCTGCATGCGCGTGACGTGCGGAGTGCCGGCACGGCGGGATTCGGACATCGGTTCGCTCCTGGTTCCGGTGGGGCACGGGCCGCCGGCTGCGCCGGCGCGGCCCGTGCATGTTCATTGAAGCTCGACGCGGCGGATCTCGCCGACGACGAACAGGTAGCAGATCACGGCGACGAGCGCGTGCGCGACGACATAGACCAGCGCGCCGTTGAACGAGCCGCTGCGGTCGACGATGTAGCCGATCGCGATCGGCGTCGTGATGCTGGAGAGGTTGCCGCACGTGTTGAGCAGCGCGCCGCTCAAGCCCGCGATCTGGCGCGGCGCGGTGTCGGCGTTGACGGCCCAGCCGAGCGCGCCGAGCCCCTTGCCGAAGAACGACAGCGCCATGAACAGCACGACGAGCACGTGCGAATCGGTGTAGTTGCAGACGATCATCGACATCGACAGCAGCATGCCGAACACGATCGGCACCTTGCGCGCGACCGACAGCGAGCGGCCCTGCTTGAGCAGCCCGTCGGACACGACGCCGCCGAGAATCCCGCCGAGGAACCCGCACACGGCCGGGATCGACGCGACGAGCCCCGCGTTGAGGATCGACATCCCGCGCGCCTGCACGAGATAGACGGGAAACCACGTGATGAAGAAATAGGTGAGCGCGTTGATGCAGTACTGCGCGACGTACACGCCGATCAGCATCCGGCTCTTCAGCAGCGCCTTCACGTGGCGCATCGACGGGCCGCCGTCGCGCCCGCCGGTCGCCTGGTCGATGTTGACGAGCGCGCCGCCTTCGGCGAGGTAGTCGAGTTCCGCGCGGTTGATGGTCGGGTGGTCCTTCGGGTCGTACATCGTGCGGTTCCACACCAGCACGAACGCGAAGCCGAGCACGCCCATCACCGCGAACACCGACTGCCAGCCGAACGCGTGCACGAGCCAGCCCATCAGCGGCGCGAACACGACGGTCGCCGCGTACTGCGCGGCGTTGAAGATCGCCGACGCGGTGCCGCGCTCGGGCGCAGGGAACCACGCGGACACGATCCGGCTGTTGGCCGGGAACGACGGCGCCTCGGCCGCGCCGACCAGGAAGCGCAGCCCGAACAGAAGCGCGAACGCGGCCGCGCCGCCGAAGAAGCCGATCCCGCCTTGCAGCAGCGTGAACAGCGACCAGAAGAAGATGCTGAATGCGTAGACGATGCGCGACCCGTAGCGGTCGAGCAGCCAGCCGCCCGGCAATTGCGCGATCACGTACGACCAGCCGAACGCGGAAAAGATGAAGCCCATCTGCACGTGGCTCAGGTGCAGCGCGCGGGCGAGGCTCGGGCCGGCGATCGCGATCGCCGCGCGATCCGCGTAGTTGATCGTCGTGACCGCGAACAGGACGGCCAGCACCAGCCAGCGCACGCGCGTGCGCCGGGCCGTTGCCGACGCGGACGCCGGCAGCGCTTGAAGCGGATTCATGACTGTCTCCTCCGAAGGGCGGAAGGTGCCGTCGTGCGGCGGGCGCGTCGATGCGCGCCATTCGTATGGGTGCTGCCGGCCGGAGGCCGGACGCCGCTACCGCAGGGCAGGGCGTCCGGGCCATTCTGTCATGGCGAAATTTGGGCCTTCATGCCAATTGCTGACTTGATCGATTCACGATTTGAATCGATCGGTCAGACGATCGCTCAGGCACGGGCGTCGTCCGCGGCGGTGCCGTGATGGCGCGCCACGTGCTGCGCGAGAAACTCGACGGCGGCGCGCACGCCGGGCAACTGGCCGCGCCGGTGCGGCATCAGCAGCGTCGTCGTGACGGTGCCGGCGCGCCAGCCGGGCAACACGCGCACGAGGGCACCGGACGCGAGCGCCGCGCCGGCGATCCAGTCGGGCAGGCAGGCGATACCGAGGCCGGCGTTCGCCGCCTGCAGCAGCAGCGTCGATTCGTCGGCCTGCAGGCGCAGGCGCGGCGTCACGTCGACGGTGTCCTCGCCGCGTTGCAGCCGCCACGGCTGCGGGGCCGGTTGCAGCCCGTCATGCTGCGCGAGATCGGCGGGCGTGTCCGGTGTGCCGGCACGCGCAAGATAGGCCGGTGACGCCACGGCGACGATCGGCGATGCCGCGAGCGGCCGTTGCACGAGCGCGGAATCGGGCAGCGGCGCGAAATGGCTGCGCACGGCGATGTCGAAGCCTTCCTGCGCGATGTCGACGAGGCGGTCGCTCGCGTGAATCTGCAGCAGCAGCTTCGGGTGCGCGATCGCCAGCGTGGGCAGGCACGGCGCGAGGATGTGCTGCGCAACCGGCACCGAGCTCGTGATCCGCACGACGCCGGCCGGCTCGGCGGCTTGCCGCAGCACCGCGTCGCGCGCGCTTTCGGCCTCGATCACGGCCGCGCGGGCATGTTCGAAGAACTCGGCGCCGACCGGCGTGAGCCGGAAGCTGCGCGACGTGCGATGCACGAGCCGCGCGCCGAGCGTGCGCTCGAGCTCGGCCACGCGTTTGCTGACCGTCGATTTCGGCAGGTCCAGCCGGCGCGCAGCGGCCGACATGCTGCCGGCGTCGACCGCCTGCACGAACAGGTAGAGATCGTTCAGGTTCACTTCCAGCGTCCACATGGGGAAACGACGGGTTTCGATTTTAGCGGCTACTGCGCCATCGTTCGCCGTGGGAGCATGGCTGCTCGTTCAACTTCTGCGGAATCTCCCGATGTCCCCCATTCTTCTCTACGGCATTCCCGCCGGCTGCTCGTTCGGCTCGATCGTTGCGCTCGAATGGACCGGCCGCCCGTACCGGCTGTCGCGCATCACGATGCCGGGCATCGTGACGAGCGACGCGTTCCTCGCGCTGAACCCCGTCGCCGAGACGCCGGCGTTCGTGACCGCGAACGGCGACGTGCTGACCGAAAGCCTCGCGATCCTCGGCCATATCGGCGCGCAGGCGCTCGACAGCGGCCTTGCGTTCCGCCAGGGCAGCGCGGATTTCGACCGGCTGAACCGGATGCTGGCATGGTTGAACACGACGTTCTTCAACGCGTTCGGTGCGCTCTGGTACGTGTACGAACACGACACCGAAGGCGCCGAGAAAGCGGCGTTGCAGGCGTACGGCCGCGGCAAGGTGCTGAAGGCGCACCGGCAGCTCGAGGCGATGCTCGAGCGCGGTGAAGGCCCGTGGCTGCTGGGCGCACGGCGCACGCTGGCCGACGCGTACTTCACCGGGATCGCCCGTTGGGCCGACTATCACGCGGTGTTCGAGCCCGAAGCGTTTCCGCGTGTTGCCGCGCTGCGTGCGCGGCTCGCGGACGATGCAGGCGTGCAGTTCGCGCATGCGATCGAGGAAAACCTGCCGCTGCCGGGATCGTCGGCGTTCGAAGGGCATGTATCGGTCGACGAAGCACTGGCAAGCGCACGCGACATCGTGATTCCGGCCCGCGCGATCTGACCGGCGTCGCGATCACCCGAAGGAATGGAATGCGCTGGCGCCATATTTTTACCCGGATGATATTGACATCCAATTTATACCCGGATAAAAATAGCGTCATTCCGATTCCAGCCTGCGGGCGATCACGATGACCACCACCACCACACTGCTCCCTTCCTATACGGCGTTCGACGGCCACCGGCGGCTCGCGTCGGGCCCGCTCGCGACGGTCGCGCTCGCGGTCCGGCAGGCCGCCGGCGATGCGATGCCCGGCACGATCCTGATCTTCGACGATGCGACGGGCCGCTCGATCGACCTCGACCTGCGCGGCACGGCGGACGAAATCCGCGCGCGCTACGCACCGCCGTCGGGCGATACGGCCAGCGCCGCCGGCGAGCCGGCCGGCGCCGGCGCGGGCGAACAGCGCGGCCGCGGCCGGCCGAAGCTCGGCGTCGTGTCGCGCGAGGTCACGCTGCTGCCGCGTCACTGGGAATGGCTGGCCACGCAGCCCGGCGGCGCGTCGGTCGCGTTGCGCAAGCTCGTCGAGGACGCACGACGCACACACGCGGAAGCCGACCGGCGACGCGATGCGCAGGCGCGCACCTACCACTTCATGTCGGCGATGGCGGGCGACCTGCCCGGTTTCGAGGAGGCCGCGCGTGCGCTGTATGCGAACGACCTGACACGCGTCGCCGAGCTGATCGCCGGCTGGCCGGACGACGTGCGCGACCATGCGCTCGCACTGGCGCGCGGCGAACTGCCGCCGTCCACCGAAGACTGCTGACAGGAGCATCGGACGCCATGACCGCATTCGATCTGAACCGCGGCGCGCTCGCGCCGGTTGCCGACGAGGTCGATCTCGTCGACCTGCGCGTGAGCGGCGCGATCCCGCACGAACTCGCCGGCACGTTGCTGCGCAACGGGCCGAATCCGCCGGGCGGCCGCTTCGACGGGAGCGACATGCTGTCGTGGTGGCCGGAAGCCGCGATGCTGCACGCGATCACGTTCGAAGGCGGCCGCGCGACCGGCTACCGGAACCGCTGGGCGCGCACGCAGCGCTGGGCCGCCGTGCATGCCCCTGAAGCAGCATCGCAACTGCCCGACAGCAACCCGAACGTGAACGTGCTGCAGCATGCCGGCGAGTTGCTCGCGCTGTCGGAGGGCGGCGCGCCGTTCGCGATCACGACCGCGCTCGAGTCGCTCGGCGTGCCGGCGCGGCACGCGGGCCTCGGCGGCGGGATGACCGCGCATCCGAAGGTCGATCCGGTGACGGGCGAGCTGATCGCGTTCCGCGCGGACTGGCGCGCACCGTGGCTGCGCTACGGGGTGGCCGACGCGCAGGGCGTGCAGCGCGTCGATCTCGAGATCGACCTGCACGCGCCGTCGATGATGCACGACCTCGCGATCACCGAAACCCGCAGCCTGCTGCTCGACCTGAACGTCGGCTACGACTTCTCGCTGCTGAAGCTGGGCCACCGGATGCCGCTGCGCTGGCACGACGACCGGCCTGCGCGCATCGGCGTGATCCCGCGCCACGGCGGCGCGGTGCGCTGGTTCGGCGTCGAGCCGTGCTTCATCCTGCACGTCGTGAACGCATACGACTGCGATGCGTCGTGCATCGTGCTCGATGCGGTGCGCTATCCGTCGTTCCTGCGGCTCGACGCGGGCACGGGCCGCTTCGCCGACAACCCGGTCGGCGAGCTGTGGCGCTACGTGATCGATACGGCGAACGGGCTGATCGACGAAGGGCCGCTCGCCGATGGCGGCATCGAGCTGCCGCGCATCAACGAAAGCCGGACGGGGCGCCGCTACCGCTATCTGTATGCGGTCGAGCAACCGAACAACGCGGAAATGCGCGGCGTGATGCGCTTCGACCACGCGCGCGGCACGACGACGCATTACGCGGTGCCGCCCGGCGACCAGAACGGCGAGCCCGTGTTCGTGCCGCGCCCGGGCGGCACCGACGAGGACGACGGCTGGCTGCTCGTGATGGTCTACCGCGCGGCGACGGAGACGAGCGACGTCGTGATCCTAGATGCGCGCGCGATCGACGCGGGGCCGGTTGCCACCGTGCACCTGCCGCGCCGCGTGCCGGCCGGGTTCCACGGCGCGTGGGTGCCCCGCGAACGTTGAACGTGAGCGGCGGCGCGCGTCACTGCGCGCGCAGCGCGTCGACGATCTTCAGCCGCGCGGCGCGCATCGCCGGCAGGAATCCGCCGACGAGCCCCATCACCAGCGAGAACAGCAGCGTCTTCACGACGATCGCGGGCGTCAGCACGAAGCGGAACGACAGGTCGGCGAAGGTTTGAAAGTTGGTCGTCGAGAACGACGCGAACTGCATCAGCGACGCGCACGCGAGCCCCGCGACGCCGCCGACGAAGCCGAGCAGCAGCGCTTCCAGCAGGAACGCGGCAAGCACGTTCCTGCGCTTGAAGCCGAGCGCGCGCAGCGTGCCGATCTCGGCGACGCGGTTCGCGACCGACGCATACATCGTGATCATCGCGCCGATCATCGCGGCGATCGAGAAGATCGTCGACAGCGTGATGCCGAGGATGTTGATGAACGTCGACAGCGCCTTCGACTGGTCGCCGTAGAAGGTCTGTTCGCGTTTCGCCTCGTCGGTGAGGCGCGGGTCGACGTCGATGTCGGCCTTGAAACGCGCGAAGCCGTCGGCGCTCGGGATGCGCAGCACCATCGACGAATAGCTGGTGCGCCGGAACGACTGCATCAGCTGGTCGACGTCGCCCCAGATCTCCGAATCGAAGCCGCTGCCGCCCGCGTCGAAGATGCCGACGATGGTCCAGTCGCGCTGCGCGAAATGCAGGCTGTCGCCGAGCTGCGTGCCGCTGAAGCCTTTCGCGATCGCGCTGCCGACGATGATTTCCGACGAGCCGGGCGTGAACAGGCGGCCGGCGGTGAGCGTCACATGCGGGCGCAGCGCGAGGCCGGCCGGCGACACGCCGCGGATCACCACGTTCGACGGCTTGCCGGACGACGTCTTCACCAGCGAGATCAGCACGACCGCCTCCTTCGATACGAGCGGCCGGCCGTCGGGGCCGAGCGCGACCGCCGGGTGCATCTCGAGCGCATTGGCCTGCTGGTGGTCGATCGAGCTCTGGATCTCGGTTTCGGCGCCCTTGCGGATCACCACCGCGTTGTCGGGTTCGCCGGTCGACACGAGCGTCTTCGTGAGCCCCGCGTCGAGCATCTGCACGGTCGCGAACACGAAGATCACGAGCGCCATCCCGCCGGCGGTCAGCGCGGTGGTGAGCCGCCGGGTCCACAGGTTGCGCGCGATGTAGTTGAGCGGGATCGCCATGTGCAAACCTAGCCGATGGCCCTGAGGCCTTCGACGACGCGCACGCGCGCCGCCTGCCACGCCGGCACGATCGCCGCCGCGAAGCCGACTGCGACCGAGCACGCGGCCTGCAGCACGACCGTCTCGGTCGACACCTTGAATACCGGGAAGATGCCGCCGGCCGCCTGCTTGAACAGGCTCGCGGCGGGCGGCGTCGCGAGGATTCCGAGCCCGCCGCCGGCCACTGCGATCACGACCGATTCGCCGAACACGATCAGCGCGAGGAAGCCGGGGCCGAAGCCGAGCGCCTTCAGCGTCGCGTATTCGGCCGTGCGTTCGCGCGCGCTCATCGCCATCGCGTTGGCCATCACGGCCATGATGATCAGGATCACCACGTACGACACGAGGCGGATCGCCGCGATGATCTGGTTCGACATCGCGACGAAGCCGAGCTGGAACGCCTGCTCGGTTTCGGTCAGCGTCTCGGCGAGCGAGTTCTTGAACACCGCGTCGACGTTGCGCGCGATCGACGCGCCGTCGTCGGGGTTCGCGACGCCGAGCACGAATACGCCGACCTGGTCGGCCTGCTTCGGCGTGCGCTTGCGCACCGTCTCGTTCAGGTAATCCCAGTGGAACACCAGTTGGCGCGTGATCGTCGAATCGTCGCGGCCGTCGAGGATGCCGCGCACGACGAAGTCCCACGTGCCCGGATAGATCGTGCCCTTCAGCGGGATCACGTCGCCGATCTTGAAGCCGAATTGCGTCGCGAGCTGGCGGCCGACGAGACAGCCGCGGCGGTCGCGATCGTAGTCGGCGCGCTGCTGTGCGGGCAGGATGAATTCCGGGTACAGGTCGAGGTAGTTCTCCGACACCGCGAAGCTCGCGAAGAAGTTCTTCGGGTCGCGATAGATGCCGCCGAACCAGTTCGAGCGGACCACGGCCGTCACGCCTTCGACGCCGCGGATCCGGTTCTCGTAGCTCACGGGCAGCGGAAACACGAGCGAGATCGCGTTGCGCGTGACGAGCCGCCCGCTGGACGCGGCCGCCGCGCCCGCGTACCACGCGTCGACCACCGTGTGCAGCAGTCCGAACGCGAGCACCGCGATGGTCAGCCCGAGCACGGTCAAGAGCGTGCGCAGCCGGTGCCGCAACGCGTTGCGCGCGATCAGCTTCAGCACATACATGGCGCGCGCTCCCGCCGCCGGTCAGCCGGCGTGCCCATCGATCAGCTCCCCTTTTTCCAGATGCACGAGCGAGCGCGCGGCGCCGGCCGCGTGCGCGTCGTGGGTCACCATGATGATCGTCTTGCCGAGCTCGGCGTTCATCCGCTGCAGCATCGCGAGCACGTCGGTGGCCGACGTGCGATCGAGGTCGCCGGTCGGCTCGTCGGCGACGATCAGTACCGGATCGGTGATCAGCGCGCGCGCGATCGCGACGCGCTGCTGCTGGCCGCCCGACAGCTCGGACGGGTAATGGCTCGTCCGGTCGCCGAGGTTCACCATGTCGAGCACGAGCTCGACGCGCTCGCGCCGCTCGCGGCGCGACAGGTGCGTGAGCATCAGCGGCAGCTCGACGTTCTCGAACGCGGTGAGCACCGGCATCAGGTTGTAGAACTGGAAGATGAAGCCGACGTTCGCCGCGCGCCATTCGGCCAGTTGCGCCTCCGCGAGCAGCGAGATGTCGAGCCCGCCCACGCGCAGCTCGCCGCTGTCGGGCCGGTCGATGCCGGCCACCAGGTTCAGCAGCGTGCTCTTGCCGGAGCCGGACGGCCCCATCAGCGCGACGAAGTCGCCTTCGCGGATATCGAGCGTGATGTCGGTCAGCACGGGCACGATCTGGTTGCCGCGCCGGTACGACTTCGCGACGTGGCTGATCTCGACGAGGGGCGGCGGGGTGTCGTTCACGCGTGCGCTACTTCTTCGCGACGGTCACTTTCGCGCCGTCCTTCAGCTTCGCGCCCGGCGCGAGCACGACCGTGTCGCCGGGTGTCACGCCGCGCACCGCGACGAGCTCGCCGATCCGCATGCCCTTCGTCACGGCGACCGCATGCACGGCGTCGTCCTTCACGACGAACACGACCGGCCGGCCGTCGCGTTCGACCACGGCGCTCGCCTGCACGGCCGTCACCGGCTGCCGGTCCTGCGCGGTCGCGGGTTTCGACAGGAACGCGATCTTCGCGCTCATGTCGGGCAGCACGCGCTCGTCGCGGTCGACGAAGCGCACCTTCACGAGCACGGTGGCCTTCGAGCGGTCGACGGTCGGCACGATGCGCGACACGCGGCCGGCGAAGCGCATGTCGGGCAGCGCGTCGAGCTGGATCTCGCACGGCTGCTCGGCGCGGATCTTCGCGATGTTCGATTCGGCGACGTCGGCCTCGACCTCGAGCGTCTCCATGTCGGCGATCGTCACGACCGCGCCCTTGCTGTCCGACGCGGACGAGAACGGCGTGATGTTGTCGCCGACGTTCGCGTGCTTCGCGAGCACGATGCCGTCGAACGGCGCGCGGATCACCGTCTGGTCGACCGCGACCTGCGCGGCCTGCGCGTTGGCCTCGGCGGACGCGATCGCGGCCTGGTCGCTGTTGAGCGTCGCGCGCGCCTTGTTCACGCGCGCCGTGTCGGTGTCGAGCTGCGCGGCCGGCACGGCGCCTTTGGGCGCGAGCGCGGACGTGCGGCGCAACGCGATTTCCGCATCCTTCAGTTCCGCCTGCGCGACGCCGAGGTTCGCGCGGGACACCTGCACCTGCGCGCGCGCCTGCGCGAGCGAGGCTCGCACGTCGTTGCTTTCGAGCCGCGCGATGATCTCGTCCTGCTTCACGCGCGTGCCTTCGAGCACGCCGAGCCATTCGACGCGCCCCTGGCCCTTCGACGCGACCGCGGCCTTGCGCTGCGGCACGACGTAGCCGGTTGCATTGAGTTGCGTGTCGTTCTGGTACGGGTAGGCGGACGTGACGGCGGTCGTTTCGACCGCCGGCCGGCCGGTGAGCGCGAGGCCGGCGGCGATCGCGCCGATGACGAGCGCGGCGGCCACCGCATAGCGGAGCCACCGGCGGCGACGGGGCGCCGGTGCGAGCGGACGCCGGTCGATCTTCAGTTTGTCCAGATTGTGATCGGGCAATTTGAGCGCCTCGAGACGGCGGCGGTCTGGCGACCGGCCGCGATCCGGTTTCCGGGGAAAGGGACGGATGGACGCCAGTATAAGCGTCGCCCCGACGGCGCGCGAGCGGGTTGGGGCGGCCGTCGCGGCGGCGGCAGGCAAGGGCATACGCGTGCTCCCCCGGAGAAACCCGAGGGGCGCAAGCAACGTGTCAACTTTCCGCGAACACGGTGCGTTATGGAACCAGTGCGTCAGGTTTTGTCGCGGTGGAACGGTGAAAGCCGGCTTCGCGGCCTGGGGCTCCGATGCGAATGCCTCGCATCTTTACTTACCGGTACGTTTGATTTTTTCTCCGCTAAAGGAAGAACAATGAAGAAGACGCTCGCTTCGATCATCGCCGCAGCATTCGCACTCGCATCGGTTTCGGCATTCGCACAGGCGTCCGCGCCGGCAGCCGACGCGTCGGCTGCCGCTCCGGCACCGGCCAAGAAGGATCACAGCAAGCCGAAGCACCAGCTGAAGCGCCACGGTTCGGCCAAGGGCAAGGCGAAGGCCGACGCCGCATCGGCCGCCGGCACGAACGACGCAGGCGCGCAGAACTAAGAAGCGCGTTGCGCCGCGGCCGGCATTGCCGGCCGCCCGTCGCGAGACCCCGCATGTTCACGCATGCGGGGTTTTGTTTTTTCAGGCCTCGTGTTCGCCGGATGGCCGCGGCGGCGGCGGCGTGCGCATCGCGTCGACCACCGTGCGCATGCGCCGCCAGTGCGATCCTTCCCAGAACACGCGCCGGCACACGTCGCACGCGGCGAAGCGCCGGTGCCGCAGCCGGACGCCGGCCGGCACGCGCGGCGCGGCGGCCGCCGCGTCGAGCGGATGCAGCGGCGCATTGCAGCGCAGGCACAGCCGGAACGGCCGCATGTGCGGCGCGAGATCGAGCCGCTCGAACAGCTCGCGCAACTGGTCGACCGGCTGCAGCGCATGCAGGTAGCAGCCGCGCTCGACCGCGCGCCGCTTGAGCAGCTCGCGGTCGCGGGTCAGCACGATCCGGCCGTCTCGCGCGGCGAGCGCCGCGAGCTCGTCGTCGCGGTAGTGGTTGTCGTAGCAGGTGTCGAAGCCCGCGAGGCGCAGCAGCTGCGCGAGGCCGCCGAGATGCGCGTCGGCGACGAAGCACCATTGCGCCGGTGGCGACGCAGTGGCCCCGTTCGCAGCCGGCTGCGCGCGTTCCGGAAAGGCTTCGACCCGGTCGCCGTCGTCGAGCGGCCGGTCGAGCGAGGCCGGCGCATCGTTCACGCACAGCCGGCCGATTTCGGTATGCGGGACGCCGAGCGCCTCGATCGCGTGCTTCACCGTCGCGTCGCGCGCACACGCATGCGCGAACGCGCGGTCGCGCTGTGCGCGCGGGAGAAAGGCGTTCAGTTCGTCGTGGAAGCGGAAGGTCGCGGTCGCCATGCGGGCAGTATGGCACCGCGCTCGGCCGGCCGTGTGCCCTGCAGACGCCACGCATCTGTGTTTAACTCCCCGCTTCACGGAGCGAAGGAGCGGGAAATGGATCTCGGATTTATCGGGCTGGGTGAAATGGGGCAGGCAATCGCGACGAACCTGCTGAAGGCCGGGCACACGGTGCGGGTCTGGAACCGGTCGCGCGAGCGCGCCGAGCCGCTCGCGGCCCTCGGCGCGCAGATCGTCGACACGCCGGCCGACGCGTTTCGCGGCGACGCGGTGTTCTCGATGCTGGCCGACGACGCCGCGGCGCGCGCGATCTTCGACGATGCGCTGCTCGCCCAGGCGCCGCGCGGCCTGATCCACGTCAACATGGCGACGGTGTCGGTCGCGCTGGCCGAATCGCTCGCGCACGCGCATGCGTCGCGCGGCATCCATTATGTCGCCGCGCCGGTGATGGGCCGGCCGGACGTCGCGGCCGCCGCGCGCCTGACGATCATGGCGGGCGGCCCGGCCGAGGCGATCGACCGCGTGCAGCCGCTGTTCGACGCGATCGGCCAGAAGACCTGGCGGTTCGGGTCGTTGCCGCAGCACGCGAACGTCGCGAAGATCGCCGCGAACTTCACGCTCGCGTCGGCGATCGAGACGCTCGGCGAAGCCTCTGCATTGCTGGGCGCGCACGGTGTCGCGATGCGCGACTTCCTCGACGTGATCACCGGCAGCGTGTTTCCGGGCCCCGTCTACGAAGGCTACGGCTCGATGATCGCCGAGCGGCGCTACGAGCCCGCGCGCTTCAAGGCCCGCCTCGGGCTGAAGGACGTTCGCCTCGCGCTGGAAGCCGGCGACGCGGTGTCGGTGCCGCTGCCGGTGGCAAGCGTCGTGCGCGACAACCTGCTCGACGCGCTTGCGCACGGCGGCGGCGAGCAGGATTTCGCGGTGCTCGGCGAAGTCGCGCTGCGCCGCGCGGGCCGCTGAGCCGACGCGCGACAGAAGTCCGGCACACCGGCATAATCGACGTTTCGTTTTTCCTTACATCGACGCAGAGGCAGGCATGAACTTGCATACGTGGTGGCTTTTCGTGGCGACGGTGTTCGTCGTGTCGGCAATTCCGGGCCCGAACATGCTGCTGGTGATGACGCACGGCGCGCGGCACGGGCTGCGGCGTTCGACGTGGACGATGGCCGGCTGCCTCACCGCGCTGGTGCTGATGCTGTCGGTGTCGGCGGCGGGTCTCGGCGCGGTGCTCGAAGCCTGGCCGGCGATGTTCAACACGTTGCGCTTTGCGGGTGCGGCCTACCTGATCTACCTCGGTGTGAAGGCGTGGCGCGCACGCGTCGACGACGCGCAACCTGCCGCCGACGTCGACACCGTGTCGCGCCAGGCCGCGCCGGCATCGCGCGGGACGCTGTTCCGCAACGGTTTCCTGGTCGCGGGCAGCAATCCGAAGGCGATCCTGTTCGCGGCCGCGCTGCTGCCGCAGTTCATCAACGCGGCCGAGCCGACGCTGCCGCAGTTCGGCGTCCTCGTCGTCACGTTCGCGGTGATCGAGGTGAGCTGGTATCTCGTCTACGCGTCGTTCGGCACGCGCATCGGCGCGACGTTGAAGAGCCAGAGCGTGGCGAAGATCTTCAACCGGCTGACGGGCGGGCTGTTCGTCGGCTTCGGCGCGATGATGGCGCTGGTTCGTCACTGATTTCGCACTGACACCGGCGTACCGAACGCCCCGTCCTTCTCAAGAGGGCGGGGCGTTCTGCTTTTCGGGCCTGCGTCACGCTCGCTCAGGCGCGCGGGCGCGTCAATGCCGCTGCGCCGGCTCCGCGTCCGGCCGTGAGCCCGAAAGCGGCGGCCGCGCCGGCGAACGCAAACCCGACGCCGCATACCGCGCTCCACCCGCCCCAGGCCCACGCGCTGCCTGCGAGCACCGCGCCGAGCGCGCCGCCGATGAAGAACAGCCCAACGAACAGACCGTTCAGGCGGCCGCGCGCGGCCGGGTTCAGCAGGTTGATCTCGCGGCGGCCGATCGTCTGGTCGACGATGACGCCCGCGTCGAGCAGCGCCGCGCCGCCGGCCAGCAGCGCGAGCGCGAGGCCGCGATGCAGGTGTGCGTCGAAGCCGAACCAGCCGGCGCCCGCGATCCCGAGCACGACGAGCGCCACGAGCATCGTGCCGTGCGCGATCCGCTGCGCGGCCGGGCCGTGGCCGCGGTCGCCGGCACGGCCCGCGAGCGGCGTGACGATCGCGCCGCTGGCGCCGGCGAACGCGAACAGCGCAATGCCGTGCAGGTCGAGGCCGAACGGCGGCTGCGCGAGCCGCAGCCCGACCGCGGTCCAGAATGCGCTGAACGCGGCCATCGCGAGTGCGGCCGACAGCGCATGCCGGCGCAGCACCGGCTCGTCGGCGAGCAGGCGCCCCATCGACGCAAGCAGCGTGCGGTAGCCGGCCGAGATCGACGGCGTGCGCGACGGCAGGCGCCGCGCGAGCACCACGGCGATCGCGGCATTCGCGAGCGCGGCCAGCACATAGAACCCGCGCCAGCCGGCCGAGCCCGCGATCAGGCTCGCGAGCGGCCGCGACAGCAGGATGCCCAGCATCAGCCCGCTCATCACGTTGCCGACCGCGCGGCCGCGCTGCGCCTCGGGCGCCATCGATGCGGCCATCGGCACGAGCATCTGGATCACGCTCGACGCGGCGCCGGCCACGAGCGTCGCCAGCAGGAATACGGTGCCTGACCGCGTGAACGCCGGCAGCGCGAGCGCGGCCGCGCACGCGGCCAGCGTCGTGACGATCAGGCGGCGGTTCTCGAGCAGGTCGACGAGCGGGACGAGCAGTACGAGCCCGGCCGCGTAGCCGAGCTGCGGCAGCATCGCGACGAGGCCGGTCAGGCCGGACGGCAGGTGCAGGTCGGCGCTGATCGGGCCCGTCAGCGGCTGCGCGGCGAACAGGTCCATCACGATCACGCCGACCGTCGCGGCGAAGAACAGCGTCATGCCCGCGCTCAGCGCGGGCGGCGTGCCGGCCGGCGCGCTGACGGGCGGGCGAGCGGCGGAGTGGCAAGGGTTGGCAGGGCAGTTCATCGGAAGCCTGACGAATGGGTCGAAGAAGTCCCCATCGTAGGTGTCCGATGTTTATGCGACAATTGAAATATCTCTAACATGATTATGCGAGTTTGTTTTGAATACGCGTGATCTCCAGGCATTCGTCGCGGTGGTCGACAGCGGGTCGATGGTCGCCGCGGCCGCGAAGCTCCACCTGACGCAGCCGGGCCTGACGCGGCGCGTGCAGAACCTCGAAACGCTGCTCGGCATGCCGCTGCTGGAGCGGCAAAGCAAGCCGCTGAAGCCGACCGCCGCCGGGCGCGACGTCTACGCGCTCGCGCGCAACGTGCTGGGCGCAGTCGACGAACTGATGGCGGCGGGCGCGCCGGACAGCGAGCCGTCCGGCGAGCTGCGCATCGGCGTGCCGCCGTTCCTGTCCGAGCTGGCGCTCGAGCAGCCGATCGACCGGCTTCGGGACGCATTTCCGCGCCTCACGCTGCGCGTGACGGCAGGCTGGTCGCCGGCGCTGATACAGGGCGTCGAGCGGGGTACGCTCGACGTCGCGGCCGTGATGGTGCCGGCCAGTTCGACGCTGCCCGACACGTTCACGTCGACGCTGATCGGCACGCAGCCGACGGTGCTCGTCGCCGCGCGCGACTATCCGCTGCCGGACGGTCCGCTGTCGATCGACACGCTGTCGGGTTTTCCGTGGGTGCTGAGCCAGGACGGCTGCGGGATGCGTTCGGCGCTGAGCCGCATGCTCGGCGCGGCTGGGCTGCCGTTCGACGTCGCGGTCGAGGCGTTCGGCTCGGAACTGCAGCTGTCGCTCGTCGCGCGCGGCGCGGGCATCGGCATCGCGGCACCGAACGCGCTGGCGCGCAGCGCGCATCGCGATGCGCTGAGGGTGGTGGAAACGGTGGGGCTGGAGACGCGGATCAACGTGTGGATCGTGCACGGCGCGCTGCCGGGCCGGCTGGTGCGGCCCGTCGCGCTGCTGCGCGATGCGCTGGGCGAAGTGCTCGACCGGGTAAACAGGGTGGGGTCAGATGCGATGAAGGCGGTCTAGAGGCGCCATTCGAGGGAAAATCCTTATTTTCTCTACGGAAATGTTGCATTGCGGAAACTGTTTCGCTATAGTTGCACCTGTCTCCTCCATGTCTCCTCTGATATGGATTCAGCCCGCCTCTTAGGCGGGCTTTTTTTTGCCTGCGATTTTGTCGCGGCCTTCCATTCGTCGTCCGTCGCTGCACTCAGAACTTGTACGTCATCCCGACGTAGCTGATGATCGGGTCGGCCTTCAGGTCCGATTTCGACTCCGAGAGCACCGTGCCGTCGGCCGCCTTGATCGTCACTGTCGACGTCGTCTTCAGCGGGATGTACGTGACCGACGCGATCAGCCCGAAATGCTCCGTCATGTTGTACTGCAGGCCCGCGTTGAACACCGGCTGCCATGACGACGACGCCTTCGCCTCCACCGAGGTCGTACCCGGCTTGCCGGCGCCCGCCGCGAGAATCGCGCCGAGGTTGTCCTGCGTCTGCTTGATGAAGTTCGTGTTGAGCTGCAGGTCGCTGAACCAGTTGTACGACACGCCGAGGCCGAGGAACGGCCGGAACTTCGCGTTCGCCGCCCCGAAGTAGTACTGCAGGATCGCCGCCGGGCTCCACTGCCGCACGCTCTTCACGATCGGGTTGACCGAGCCCAGCCCGATGTTCTGCGTGCCGAGCGCGCCGGCCGGGCCAGGCGGCCTGATCGTGCCCTGGCCCGACACCTTGAACACCGGCGGCACGCCGGCCACCGACGTGACCGCGATATGGTCGGTCAGGAAGTGGCTGATCGTCAGGCCCACGGTGTCGGCGCCGCTCGTGTGCAGCCCGGTGCCGGGCGACGTGAACGACGGCGGCAGCCGCAGCGGCGTGTTGATCGGCGTCGGCGCGACGTTGGTCGTCATCGGCGTGCTGCTCTGCTGCGGCATGATGTGGAACCAGCCCAGCGTGACGACGTTGCTGCCGGCGCTCTGCGCGTGCGCCGCGAGCGGCGCCACGGCGGCGGCGCCGGCCGCCGCGCAGAGAAGGGTTTTCTTCATCACGGCTTTTCCCCCCGCTTACTGGACGAATGCGCCGATCGTGAAATACGGCGTCGATCCCGCGTTGTCGAGGAAACCGAACACGCCACCCGTGAAGATGAACTTGCCGGTCGGCGACGTGCTGCCCGAGCCCGTATGGATCGTCGTGACCGTGCCCGGCACCTTCTGCGTGTAGTCCAGGTCGAGCGCGGTCGCGAGCGATGCCTGCGACGGCTGGAACGGATCGAGCAGCGTGGCCTGCTTGTCGATCAGCGCGGTGGTCCGGTAATCGAACTGGCTGTCGACGCCGATGTACTCGCCGTTCTGCGAGCCGGCCGCGACGGCCGTCTGCGGCGAGAGGATCGAGATGCTCGATTCATCGTCGGCGGTCAGGCCCGGCACGCCGTTGCTGTCCGGCGTCGGGTTCGGGTTCGCGACACCCGTGCGCACGAGGATCGGCACGAGCTGGTTGCGCAGCTTGCCGACGATCATGAAGCCCTTGCCCTGCGGCGTGGCCGACAACGTCGGCTTCAGCTCGCTCGCGTAGTTGTTCGACTGGAACGCGCCGCTGCCGTCGGCCGACTGCACGAAGTTCGTGCCCTGCTGCGCGCACGCGCCGCCCGCGAACTGGCCGGTCGTGTCGCACTTGGTCCACGTGCCGTCCGCGTTGATCGTCACCTTCGCGTCGATCGACGCCGGCGCGAACTTCTGCGACGGCACCTCGCCGAAGCCGATGTGGCTGTACGTGCCCGCGACCTTCGTGATGTCGGTTTCGATCGACGAGAAGCCGATGAACGGGTAGTACGGGAATTTCGTGTCGGGCACCGCGGCCTGGCCGAGCACGCCGTCGAACTGGATCTCCTTGCCGGGAATCGTGCCGCCCGCGACGCCGAAGCCGACGAAGATGCGCGCCGGACGCGACGCATCGAGGCTCGCGCCGTTCAGGCGGAACGCGCACTGGTTCAGCTTGTTGGTCGGCAGCAGCGTTTCCTGTGTGAGCGTGCCGCTGTCGACGGTGCCCGCGCGGGTCGGCGTGACGGTGCCGGTCTTTTGCGGCACCGCCGATTCGACATAGGTGACCTGCCAGGTCATCTTGGTCGTGTCGAGCTGGACCTTCGCGAGTTCGCCGCTGCCCGCGCCGCCCGTGAATACGGTGTTGTAGTCGAGCGTGGCGGGGCAGAGCCGGTCTTCGACGAGCGGGGGCGGGTTGTCGCCGCCGCTGCCGCTGCCGCCGCAGGCGGAAAGAAGGGGGGCGGCAAGGGCCGCCGCCAGAATGAGGTTGCGCTTCATGTTGCTCCTCCAGATTTGTCTTGTGCGGCGGCCAGCTCCCTGTCGGCCGCTTCTGTTGGTTGTGCTCGTCCTGCTTGCGCCGTGCCGAGCGCCTTCGTGCCTTCCCTGCGTCACGCGGCGGCAGGCCGGCCGCCGCGTCCTCGTTCGCTACTTGCTGATCTGCGCGCCCACGCCGAAGTACGGTGTCGACGACGTGGTCGAATTCGCCGACGTCGACGTGACGCCGCCGTTCACCGTGCCCTGGATCAGCGCCGCGTACAGCCCGCCCGTCGCGATCACCACGCCCGAAGCGGACGGGTAGCTCGCACCGCTCGGCGGCGTCGTCGTCGCGTTCAGCAGGCCCGGCGTCGCCTGGCCGTAGTCGAGCGTGAAGCCGTCTTCCTCGGCCTGCGTGCTCGGGTTGATGAACGACGCGTTGCTGCCGCGGATCAGGGCCGCCGTGTACTTGAAGTTCGAGTCCGCGCCCGCGTAGCCGCCGTCGATCGCACCCGACGAGATGGCCGTCGCCGCGCCGAGCACCGCGATGCCCGATTCGTCGTCGACCTGCGCGTCGGCGTGCAGCGGCGGCGTGCCGAGGTTCACGTTGCCCGTGCGCACGATCACCGGCACCGTCGCGCCGTTGAGCTGGCCGATCACCATGTGCGCGGTCGCCGACTTGCCGGTCGCGCCGACGAGCGGCAACTGCGTTTGCGGCAGCGTCTGCGGTGCCTTCGTGCTGTCGAAGTAGCCGCCGTTCGCGCTCGCCTTCCACGGATCGCCGGTCGTCTGGCAGCCGCCCGAACCGCTCGACGTGCACGCGCCGTTCGCGTCGAACGTCTCACTCGAGTTCGAACCCTTCGTCGCGTAGTTGCCCGACGGCACGAGGTGATAGAGCAGCGCGTTGTACGTGCCCGGCAGCTTCGTGAGGTCGGTCGTCGTGTTCGCGAAGCCGAGGAACGGGTAGAAGTCGAAGTGACGGTTCGGCACCTTGCCGACGTCCTTTGCCACCACGACCGGGCCGATGGCGATCGTCAGCCCGTCGTACTGGATCGTCGCGCCGGGAATGCCGCCGCCCGCGACGCCCATGCCGACCAGCAGCATCGGCGGGTTCGCCTGGTTGAAGTCGGCGGCCGTCGAGTACGTGGCGCCGCTCGGCGCCTTGCCCGTGCCGGGTGTCAGGATGAACGCGCAGCGCGTCTGCTCGGCGGTCGGCAGTACGCCGGTCGGCGGGTGCATGACTGCGCCGGTGATCGTCGTGCCGACGCGGCTCGGCGTGACCGTGCCGGTCGCGAGCGGAATCGGCGATTCGAGCCACTTGAGCGTGTAGGTCATCGCCACCGCGTCGATGTTGACGCTGACGATCTCGCCGCTACCGGCGCCGCCGAGGTACGTGCTCTTCACGATGTCGGCGTTGGCCGGGCACAGCGCACCGTTGATCGGCTGTGACGGCGGCGGCCCTTGCGTGCCGCAGCTGGATCCGGAACATTGGGGCGCATTGATCGGCGCGGGTGCGCCGCCGTCCCCCCCACCACATGCAACCAGGAAAGGGGCAATGGCAAAGGCCGTTGCCACCCCCTTCGATAAGGTGTGCGACATGCCGCTGTCTCCAATCGTTTAATTGTGCGAGCTAATGTCGCCGCCTTGATTTTTGCTGTCAATTGATGAACCCGTCTAAAAAAGGCGATTGAAACGGGCATCGTGTTTTGAGTCCTTGTCCGACGTGGTATTCGGTAAGAATTAAAACGTGAGACAGGCTGCCGAAAGCGGCCGGAGTGGGGTATGTGCGACGCCGGACAGGCCGGCGCGGAGCCTTCCTGCGTATAACGGCAGCGTTTAAAGCGGCGGTATCCGGTTTATCCCTATTCGGGATTGACTGGATAAAGAAGGGGTGGGGTTAATTCACTGGTAATCGCGCAATGGAAAGCTTGTAAATATTTGTAAATGCGCGACCCGGGATTTTTATATATTGCCTGATACGGGTAAATAAAAAGCCGGCCAGTGGCCGGCTTTGCATTGCATGCGATGCTGAATCAGCGTTTGAGACCTGCGTCCTCGGCCGCGCCGATGCTCAGGTTCATGCACTGGATCGCGGCGCCCGATGCGCCCTTGCCGAGGTTGTCGAGGCGCGCGACCGTGACGAAGCGCTCCGCGTTGCCGAACACGAACAGGTCGACGCGGTTCGTGTCGTTGTTCGCCTGCACGTCGAAGAAGCCGCCGTCGAGGTTCGCGTCCGCATCGAACGGCGCGACGCGCACGAATGCTTCGTCCGCGTAGTACTCGGCGAACACGCGCTGCACGTCCTGCGGCGTCGCGCGCTTCGCGAGCTGGTCGGGCGTGAAGTAGGTCGTCACCGCGAGGCCCTTCAGGAACGGCCCGACGATCGGCGTGAAGATCGGCGGGTTCGCGAGGCCCGTGTGCGCGGCCATTTCGGGCAGGTGCTTGTGCGTGAGACCGAGCGCATACGGGCGCGGGCTCGCGAGCTTGCCGCCCGGCGCCGCGTTTTCGTAGTCGGCGATCATCGACTTGCCGCCGCCGCTGTAGCCGGTGATCGAGTAGCTGTGCGCGGCGAACGTCGGTGCGACTATGCCTGCATCGACGAGCGGACGCATCGCGAGCACGAAGGCCGATGCGTGGCAGCCCGGCACGGCGATGCGCTTCGATGTGCGAATCTTCTCGCGCTGCGCGCGGGTCAGTTCCGGCAGGCCGTACGCCCAGTCGGCGCTGGTGCGGAACGCGGTGCTCGCGTCGATCAGCGTCGTGTTCGGGTTCTCGACGAGCGAGGCTGATTCGCGCGATGCGACGTCCGGCAGGCACAGGAACGTGACGTCCGACGCGTTGATCAGGCGGCGGCGCTCTTCGACGTCCTTGCGCTTCGCTTCATCGATGCGCAGGATCTCGATGTCGCTGCGTGCCGACAGGTATTCGAAGATCTTGAGGCCGGTCGTGCCTTCCTGGCCGTCGACAAAAACTTTGGTGCTCATTTCGCTCTCACTGAATGAAACGGGGGGCCGCGCCCTGAAACCGCCATTTTAAGACGTCATCCGGCGGGCCTGCACCGCGCGGGGCGAAAAAAAGACGGCCGGCGGGCCGTCTTGTGTCCCTTTGGCACCCGCCGGAGCGGGCGCCGGGGCGTGCTCAGCCGCGGCCGGCGACCCACCGGGCGGTCGCTTCGGCAACCCGCCGGCCGAATGCCTTGCCGGTCTCGAGGTCGCCCGGCAACGGGCCTTCGTCGGGCGTCGAATCGGCCGGCGACTGCGCGAGCAGGCCCGTCGAGCCGCCCAGATAGTTGATGTCGTTGCGCGTGGCCGCCTTCGAGTTGGCCGGCATCAGGCTCGTGCCGACCCACACCATCCCATGCTGCATCGACAGCGTGACGAAATATTGAATCGTCGAGAACTTGTCGCCGTTCATCGTCGCGGAGTTCGTGAAGCCCGCGGCGATCTTGTCCTTCCATTTCTGCGTGAACCACGCTTTCGACGTCGCGTCGGCAAACTGCTTGAACTGCGCCGACGGGCCGCCCATGTAGGTCGGCGCGCCGAAGACGATCGCGTCGGCCGCGTCGAGCGCGGCCCAGCCCGCGTCGTCGACGTCGCCGACGGCGAGCAGGCGCACGGTCGCGCCGGCCTCCTGCGCGCCCGCGTGCACGGCCTCGGCCAGTTTCTGCGTGTGACCGTAGCCGCTGTGATAGACGATGACGATGTTCGACATGAAGCGTTCTCCGGAAAGGAACGGGAACGGCGGACCGCAGGCTCGCCGCGTCACGCGCCGCCGGTGGGCGGCGCGACGGATGCGCGGCAGGGTGCCGCGACCGGTGACGGGGAGTCTAGCAAGCCGAAATGACGGGAAAGCGAGTGAGCACGGAGAACGTCATTTCGCAGCGGCCGGCAATCGCAGTGCGGCGACACGGCGATTTGGCGACACGGCGACACGGCGACACGGCGACGCGGCGGCGCGCAAGCCATGGCGTACCACGCCCGTTACTGCCCGTAGTTGACCGTGAGTTGCGCGGTACCGATCGTCAGCGTGCCGATCTCGTGCTCGAACATCGGCGCGGGGCGGCCCTGCGCGACGCGCAGGTCGTCGCCCTTCAGCGCATAGACGGTGATCACGTAGCGGTGCGGCTTGCCCGGCGGCGGGCACGGGCCGCCGTAGCCGTCGATCCCGAAGTCGTTGCGCGCCTCGCTCGCGCCGATGCGCCGCAGGAACCCGGACGCGCTCGCGTCGGCGGGCAGGCTCGTGACCGTCGCCGGAATGCCCGCCACGGCCCAGTGCCACCAGCCGTGCCCCGGCGCGTCGGGATCGAAGATCGTGACCGCGTAGCCGCGCGTGCCCGGCGGCGGGTTGTGCCAGGTGAGCTGCGGCGAGTGGTTGCCGCCCTTGCAGTCGCCGCGGTCGAACACGTTCGCGGCGCGGACGCGCCCGCCCGGTGTCAGGTCGTCGCTCGTCACGGTGAACGGGCCTTCCGCATGCACGGGCAGGGCAGCAAGGGCGACGGCGTAAAGGAGGGCGGCGAGAAACGGCGACGGGCGACCCGATGGCGCAGGCGGAGTGATCCGGCGATCCACACGCATATGGCGCTTCTCCCGTCACATGGGCCGGACCGATGCGTCCGGCGTTGTTGGCGTAGTGCGTTGCCTGCGCAGCTGATGGCAGCGATGGATCAAGTCTAGCATTAGGGTTCGATGAGCGACGCACGCCGCGACCCGTGGTCGCGATCGTTTCCTGCGCGAATCGACTGACGAAAAATCGACGGACGAAAAAAAGCCGCCCGCGATGAAGCGGGCGGCTCGTTCAGCCAGGACGCCGGCCAACGGGCCGGCGCGGCGTCAGTCCTTCGGGGACGTTGCGCCGCCGTGCGCAGCCGACCACTCGGCCGGTGCGTGCAGGAATTTCTCGACTTCGTCGAGCGTCTTCGTCTCGAAGTAGCCCGACGCCTTCGCGACGCGCAGCACGTCCCACCACGTGGCGAGCGCGTGCAGGTCGACGTCGATGTCCTTCAGGACCGACACGCTTTCCTTGAAGATGTTGTAGTGGAACAGCACGAAGCAGTGGTTCACCGTCGCGCCCGCGGTGCGCAGTGCGTTGACGAAGTTGATCTTGCTGCGGCTGTCGGTCGTCAGGTCTTCCACCAGCAGCACGCGCGAGCCTTCTTCCAGATGGCCTTCGATCTGCGCGTTGCGGCCGAAACCCTTCGGCTTCTTGCGCACGTACTGCATCGGCACCATCATCCGGTCCGCGATCCAGGCCGCGAACGGGATGCCGGCCGTCTCGCCGCCCGCCACCGCGTCGATCTGCTCGAAGCCGATGTCGCGCGTGATCGTCGTTTCAGCCATTTCCATCAGCGCGCGGCGCACGCGCGGATACGAAATCAGCTTGCGGCAGTCGATATAGACGGGGCTTGCCCAGCCGGACGTGAAGATGAACGGTTTTTCTGCGTTGAAGTGCACTGCCTGTACTTCGAGCAGGATTTTGGCGGTCGTATCCGAGATCGACTGACGATCGTAGCCTGTCATGGGCATTCCTTGGGTGATGAGCGAAGAGCGGGCGCGGGCCCGGTGGCGCAGCAAGGGGAACCTGCCCAGAGGGCCGGGGCGCGATCGGCGGGCCGATCGCATCGCTGCGCGCGTAGCCGGCTATTTTACCCGATTCAGGCTGCTTTTCGGCGGAATTCGCGCGGGTTCGCCGCGCGGCTCACCACCGGCGAAACAAACGGGGCCGGATTGCTCGCGCGCTGATGCGGAGGATGCGGCGTTGCACCAACATGCGTCATTTAGGGGGTGTACACTAGGCGACCCTTAGAAATCGTTCAGTACTTTGTACTTTCCTCTTGCCACCCGCCAAGGTTCGATGGCGTGCCGACCCGGCGCGTCGCGTGCCGTCTCGCAGTCGATCACCCCCTCGATTCAAGCAGACGCGGCCGAAGGTGCGGCGTACTGAACCGTCAATATTTCGCAAGTCTCTCGCAGGTCAATCATGGACGAACAACTGAAGCAGGCCGCACTCGCTTATCACCTGAACCCGAAACCCGGCAAGATTTCGGTCACCCCGACCAAGCCGCTGTCGAACCAGCTCGATCTGTCGCTCGCGTATTCGCCGGGCGTCGCCGCTGCGTGCGAAGCGATCCACGCCGATCCGCTCGACGCGCAGAAGTACACGTCGCGCGGCAACCTCGTCGGCGTCATCACGAACGGCACCGCCGTGCTCGGCCTCGGCAACATCGGCCCGCTCGCCGCGAAGCCGGTGATGGAAGGCAAGGGCTGCCTCTTCAAGAAATTCGCGGGCATCGACGTGTTCGACATCGAACTGTCGGAGTCCGACCCCGACAAGCTCGTCGAGGCGATCGCGATGCTCGAGCCGACGCTCGGCGGCATCAACCTCGAGGACATCAAGGCGCCGGAATGCTTCTACATCGAGCAGAAGCTGCGCGAGCGCATGAAGATCCCCGTCTTCCACGATGACCAGCACGGCACCGCGATCATCGCGTCGGCCGCGATCCTGAACGGCCTGAAGGTCGTCGGCAAGAAGCTGTCCGAAGTGAAGCTCGTGTGCTCGGGCGCGGGCGCGGCAGCGATCGCGTGTCTGGACCTGCTGGTGAACCTCGGCCTGACGAAGTCGAACATCCTCGTCGCCGATTCGAAGGGCGTGATCTACGAAGGGCGCGGCAACCTCGATCCGTCGAAGCAGCGCTATGCGGCGACCACCGACGCACGCACGCTCGCCGACGCGATCGTCGGCGCGGACGTGTTCCTCGGCTGCTCGAGCGCGGGCGTGCTGAAGCAGGACATGGTCAAGACGATGGGCGACCGCCCGCTGATCCTGGCGCTCGCGAACCCGGAACCGGAAATCCGCCCGGAAGACGCGAAGGCCGTGCGCCCGGACGCGATCGTCGCGACCGGCCGTTCGGACTACCCGAACCAGGTCAACAACGTGCTGTGCTTCCCGTTCATCTTCCGCGGCGCGCTCGACGTCGGCGCGACGACGATCACGGAAGAAATGAAGCTCGCGTGCGTGCGCGCGATCGCCGAGCTGGCGCAGGAAACCGACCAAAGCGAAGAAGTCGCGAAGGCGTATGAAGGCCATTCGCTCGAGTTCGGGCCGGACTACCTGATTCCGAAGCCGTTCGACCCGCGCCTGATCATCAAGATCGCGCCGGCCGTCGCGCAAGCCGCGATGGACTCGGGCGTCGCCACCCGCCCGATCCAGGACATGGACGCGTACCGCGAGCAGCTCGGCGCGACCGTCTACCGCACCGGCATGGTGATGCGTCCGGTGTTCGCCACCGCGAAGCAGAAGGAAGCCCGCATCGTGTTCGCCGAAGGCGAAGACGAGCGCGTGCTGCGCGCCGCGCAGTTCGTGCTGCTGGAAAAGATCGCGAAGCCGATCCTCGTCGGCCGTCCGTCGGTCATCGACATGCGCCTCGCGAAGATCGGCTCGAAGCTGAAGGCCGGCACCGATTTCGAGATCGTCGATCCGGAAGACGATGCGCGCTACCACCGCTACTGGCAGGCGTATCAGGAGATCGGCGCGCGCGACGGCGTGACGCCGGAAGTCGCGAAGGCCGCGATGCGCAAGTTCAACACGCTGATCGGCGCGATGCTCGTGCATCTGGGCGACGCGGACGGGATGATCTGCGGGATGATCGACACGTTCCACAGCCACCTGAAGTTCATCGAACAGGTGCTGGGCCGTGCGAAGGGCGCCGAGCACTTCGCGGCGATGAACCTGCTGATGCTGCCGGGCCGCAACCTGTTCGTGTGCGATACGTACGTGAACGAGCTGCCGAGCGCCGAACAGCTCGCCGACATGACGATCCAGGCTGCCGCCGAGATCGAGCGCTTCGGCATCACGCCGAAGGCCGCGCTGCTGTCGAACTCGAACTTCGGCAGCGCGCCGTCGGCGTCGTCGCGCCGGATGGGCGAAGCCCGCAAGCTGATCGTCGAACGCGCACCGAACCTGGAAGTCGACGGCGAAATGCACGGCGACGCGGCGCTGTCGGAACTGATCCGCAAGCAGGCATTCCCCGGCACGACGCTGTCGGGCGAAGCGAACCTGCTGATCATGCCGAACGTCGAAGCGGCGAACATCGCGTACAACCTGCTGAAGATGGTCGGCGGCGAAGGCGTGACGGTCGGCCCGTTCCTGCTCGGCGCGGCGAAGCCGGTCCACATCCTGACGCCGGCTGCGACCGTGCGCCGGATCATCAACATGACGGCCGTTGCCGCCGCGAACGTGAACACGAAGTAAGTCCACGCCCGCGTGTGCCGCGCTTGATGCGCGGCGCAAAGAAAAACGCCACGGAACCTGCGTTCCGTGGCGTTTTTTTTATCGTGAAGCGACGTGAGCCGGTAGCCGCTCGCCGGCGGGCATCCGGCCGCGCATGCCCGCCGCGTGCCGTTACGCGACCTGCTGGTGCGACTGGCCGCCGGCCGGCGCCCGCCACTTCGCGAGCAGCGTGTTCCACTTCTGGCGTACCGCGCGCAGGTTGTTCTCCTTCACGTGGCCGTAGCCGCGAATGCCGTCCGGCAGCGCCGCGAGCTCGACGGCGAGCGGGCGGTTGGCCGCGTTCAGCTTGGCCAGCACCTCGCCGATCAGCGCTTCGTACTCGCCGATCAGCGCGCGCTCGGTGCGACGCTCCTCGGTACGGCCGAACGGGTCGAGCCCCGTGCCGCGCAGGAACTTCGCCTTCGCGAGCAGCCGGAACGCCGACATCATCCACGGGCCGTACGCCTTCTTCACGAGATGGCCGTGGGAGTCCGTCTTCGCGAACAGCGGCGGCGCGAGGTGGAATTTCAGCTTCCAGTCGCCTTCGAACTGCGCGTTCAGGCGCGCGAGGAACGCCGGATCGGACTGCAGCCGCGCGACCTCGTATTCGTCTTTGTACGCCATCAGCTTGAACAGGTTGCGCGCGACCGCTTCGGTCAGCTGCTCCTGCATCGTGTCGCCGTCCGCCAGCGCGCGCTCGGCCGCGCGCACCTTGTCGACGAACGCCGCATAGCGCGCTGCGTACGCGGCATTCTGGTACGCGGTGAGGAATTCCACGCGCTTCGCGATCAGGGCGTCGACCGCCTTCTTCGTGTGCAGCGAAATCACCGTGGCGCCTTGCACGGGGCGCGCGTCGCCGGCCGCGGCCTGCTTCACGCTCGCCAGGTCGTGCGCGGCGCGGCGGCCCCAGTCGAAGGCTGCCCGGTTCTTCTCGACCGATACCGCATTCAGCTCGATCGCGCGGACGAGCGACGCGAGCGTGAGCGGCAGCCAGCCTTTTTGCCACGCGTAGCCGAGCACGAACGGGTTCGTGTAGATCGCGTCGCCGAGCAGCGCGACCGCGAAGCGGTTCGCGTCGATGAAATCGACGGCTTCGCCCGCCGCCGCGCGGATGTCGTTTTCCGCGGACAGGCCCGGGAACGCCCAGTTCGGGTTCTTGATGAACTCGGCGGTCGGCGTCTGCGCGCTGTTGACGACCACGCGCGTCGTGTCGTGGCGCATGCGCGACGTGCACTCGTCGCCGGCCGTGACGATCGCGTCGCAACCGATCACGAGATCGGCTTCGCCCATCGCGATCCGCGTCGCGTGGATGTCGGTCGGCGCGTGCGAGATCTGCACGTGGCTCATCACGGCGCCGCCTTTCTGCGCGAGGCCGGTGACGTCGAGCACGGTCACGCCCTTGTTTTCCAGGTGCGCGGCCATCCCGAGCAGCGCGCCGATCGTGACGACGCCCGTGCCGCCGACGCCCGTGACGAGCACGCCGTATGCGCGGTCGATGTCCGGCAGCGTCGGTTCAGGGATCGGCGGCAGTGCGTTGCCGTCGACCGACACGGCCTTCGGCTTCTTCAGCTGGCCGCCCTCGACCGTGACGAAGCTCGGGCAGAAGCCCTTCACGCACGAGAAGTCCTTGTTGCAGCTCGACTGGTTGATCTGGCGCTTCGTGCCGAATTCGGTTTCCAGCGGCTCGACCGACAGGCAGTTCGACTGCACCGAGCAGTCGCCGCAGCCTTCGCACACCGCGTCGTTGATCACGACGCGCTTGGCCGGGTCCGGATACGTGCCGCGTTTGCGGCGGCGGCGTTTCTCGGTCGCGCAGGTCTGGTCGTAGATCAGGATCGTCGTGCCTTCGATCTCGCGCAGCTCGCGCTGCACGTCGTCGAGCTGGTCGCGGTGATGGATCGTCACGCCCGGTGCGAGCAGCGCCTTCTGGCTGTCGTACTTCTCCGGCTCGTCGGTGACGATCACGATCTTCTTCGCGCCTTCGGACGCGAGCTGGTGCGTGATCTGCGGCACCGTCAGCACGCCGTCGACCGGCTGGCCGCCCGTCATCGCGACGGCGTCGTTGTAGAGGATCTTGTAGGTGATGTTCGCTTTCGACGAGATCGCCGCGCGCACGGCCAGCAGGCCCGAGTGGAAATAGGTGCCGTCGCCGAGGTTCGCGAACACGTGCTTCTCGTCCGTGAACGGCGCCTGGCCGATCCACGGCACGCCTTCGCCGCCCATCTGGCTGAAGGTGCTCGTGCTGCGGTCCATCCACACGGTCATGTAATGGCAGCCGATGCCGGCGATCGCGCGCGAGCCTTCCGGCACGTTGGTCGACGTGTTGTGCGGGCAGCCCGAGCAGAACCAAGGCTTGCGCTCGGTCTGCACGTGCGGCTTCGCGAGCGCCATTTCCTTCGCGTTGATCACGGCGAGGCGCGCGGCGATGCGTGCCCGCACGTCGGACGGCAGCTCGAACTTCTCGAGGCGCGTCGCGATCGCCTTCGCGATGATCGCGGGCGACAGCTCGTAGTGCGCGGGCAGCAGCCAGTTGCCCATCGGCACCGACCATTCGCCGCCGGCGCCGTCCTTCTCGTCGAACTTGCCGAACACGCGCGGCCGCTGGCCGTCGGGCCAGTTGTACAGCTCTTCCTTGATCGCGTATTCGAGGATCTGGCGCTTTTCCTCGACGACGAGGATTTCGTCGAGGCCGCGCGCGAACGCCTGCGCGCCCTGTGCTTCGAGCGGCCACACGCAGCCGACCTTGTATAGCCGGATGCCGATCCGCGCGCAGGTTTCGTCGTCGAGGCCGAGGTCGGTCAGCGCCTGGCGCACGTCGAGGTACGCCTTGCCGCCGGTCATGATCCCGAAGCGCGCGCTCGGCGAATCGATCTCGATGCGGTCGAGCTTGTTCGCGCGCACGTAGGCGAGCGCCGCATACCACTTGTAGTCGAGCAGCCGTGCTTCCTGCACGAGCGGCGGATCGGGCCAGCGGATGTTCAGCCCGCCTTCCGGCAGGATGAAGTCGGTCGGCAGCACGATCTCGGTGCGATGCGGGTCGATGTCGACCGATGCCGACGATTCGACCACGTCCGTCACGCACTTGAGCGCGACCCACAGGCCCGAGTAGCGGCTCATCGCCCAGCCGTGCAGGCCGAAATCGAGATATTCCTGCACGTTGGACGGGAACAGCACCGGCAGCCCGCAGGCCTTGAAGATGTGTTCGGACTGGTGCGCGAGCGTCGACGATTTCGCCGCGTGGTCGTCGCCGGCGAGCACGAGCACGCCGCCGTGCTGCGACGAGCCGGCCGAGTTCGCGTGCTTGAATACGTCGCCGGTGCGATCGACGCCCGGGCCCTTGCCGTACCACATGCCGAACACGCCGTCGTGCTTCGCGCCGGGGTACAGGTTCACTTGCTGCGAGCCCCACACGGCGGTGGCGGCGAGATCTTCGTTGAGGCCGGGCTGGAAGACGATCTGGTGGGCGGCCAGGTGCTGCTTGGCTTTCCAGAGCGATAGATCGAGGCCGCCGAGCGGCGAACCGCGATAGCCGGAGATGAAGCCGGCGGTATTGAGACCGGCGGCGCGATCGCGTTCCTGCTGGAGCATCGGCAGGCGCACGAGGGCCTGAATGCCGCTCATGTACGCGCGGCCGCGTTCCAGTGTGTATTTGTCGTCAAGCGTGACGGACTTCAGCGCGGCTTCTAGGGACGCGCGTTGGTCTGCGTCTAGCGGGGCATTCATTAACAGTCTCCTCCACCCAGTTTGGGATCACCAAAACTCGACTGCTTCGGGCATCTTGTGGACGCGTCGGCAGTGGCCGGCATATTGGCCGGTTTTAAGCGATGGTAGCACTGGGGCAAACCCGCCGCCCATCGGTTGGAGCGCCGGCGAATTGCGGCAGCGCATCAGAAAAACAGGGCGGAACCATGCGTTACATCATGTAAAAGCATGTAAAGCCGGCCCCATCTTCGTGCAAACGCCGTTAATCTTGTCGGCCTGCCGGAGGTGCCCGGCCGCGTTGGCTTGTGTCGACGCAATCGGGGAGGCGCCGGCAGTTTTACAGGAGGTGCAATGAACACACGTCATATCCAGAGTTTCCTGATCGTGTCCGCCGCGTTTTTCTCGATGACCGGCCCGGTGCACGCGCGAGGCGCGAGCGCACTGGCGGCAGCCGGCGCGCAGATGCAGCAGATCGTGCCGGCCCAGGATGCCGTCGCGCAGCCGACGGCCGAGCGCGCCGTCGAGGCGAAGGCGAACGCGCGTTGATCCGCTCGCGCGGCCTGCGGGCCGCGCCGGAATGCAAAAAGGGCGGGAATCCTCGGATTCCTGCCCTTTTTCTTTGCGCCGCCGGATCGTGCGGGCTGCCGGGTTGCCCCGGGCAGCCGCCCGCCGGATGCGTCAGGCCTTGTCCTGCACGACGCCGCGGCGGATCTGGTCGAGTTCGATCGATTCGAACAGCGCCTTGAAGTTGCCTTCGCCGAAGCCCTGGTTGCCCTTGCGCTGGATGATCTCGAAGAAGATCGGCCCGATCTGGTTCTCGGTGAAGATCTGCAGCAGCAGGTCGTCGCGCGCGCCGTCGATCAGGATCTTGCGCTTCTTCAGTTCGTCCAGCGATTCACCGTGGTTCGGCACGCGGCGGTCGACCAGTTCGTAATACGTGTCGATCGTGTCGAGCAGCTTCACTTCCTTGCTGCGCAGGCCATCGACCGCCTGGTAGATGTCGGTGGCGCCGAGCGCGATGTGCTGGATGCCTTCGCCGTGATACGCGTCGAGGTATTCCTGGATCTGGCCGGCCGTATCCGAACCTTCCTCGTTGATCGGGATGCGGATCTTGCCGCACGGCGACGTCATCGCCTTCGACTTCACGCCCGTCACCTTGCCTTCGATGTCGAAGTAGCGCACTTCGCGGAAGTTGAACAGGCGCTCGTAGAACTCGGCCCATTCCTGCATGCGGCCGCGATGCACGTTGTGCGTCAGGTGGTCGATGTAGGTGAGGCCGTGGCCGTCCGGGTTCGGGTTCGCGCCGGCGATCGGCTCGAAGTCGACGTCATAGATGCTGATGTCGCCGATGGCGCCCGGTTGCGCGCCGTTCTTGCCGCGCCAGCGGTCGACGAAGTAGATCAGCGAATCGCCGATGCCCTTGATCGCCGGGATGTTCAGCTCCATCGGGCCGGTCTTGTTGTCGAAGCCCCATGCGCCGAGGTCGAGTGCGCGCTGGTACGCCTTCGCGGCATCCTGCACGCGGAACGCGATCGCGCAGATCGACGGGCCGTGTAGGCGCGCGAAGCGTTGCGCGAACGAATCGGGTTCGGCGTTGATGATGAAGTTGATGTCGCCCTGGCGGTATACCGTCACGTCCTTGTGGCGGTGGCGCGCGATCGCGGTGAAACCCATCCGTTCGAACAGTTGTCCGAGCGCTTTCGGGTCCGGTGCCGTGTATTCGATGAATTCGAAGCCGTCGGTGCCGACGGGGTTGTCCCAGTTCGGGATCTGCATGGCGTGTCTCCTGTGGGGGCGATCGGCCGGGGCGACGTGCGCAGGCCCGGCCTGGTTCGATGTCGAACGTGGCGCACGCGGCGGCATGCGCGACGAATCGGTACGTGCGACAAAGTGTAGCGGGCAGCCGCGAGCGTAAACTTGCGAACTTAATTGCTCGAACCTACGATGGCGCAATTTCCAGTCTCAAACCATTCATTGGAGGGCAGAAGATGGCGCAAGCCGAATTGGATGCCATCGACCGGCGGATTCTCGCGATTCTTCAGGAGAACGGGCGCCTGTCGAACCAGGAGATCGCCGAGCGCGTGAACCTGTCGCCGAGCCCGTGCCTGCGGCGGATCCGTCGGCTCGAGGAGATCGGCGTGATCACCGGTTATGTCGCGCTGCTGGATCCGCAGAAGCTCGGGCTCGACCTGCTCGCGTACGTGAGCGTGCGGCTCGAGAAGCGCGGCGGCCTGGCGCCGGTGCGAGCCGACGAAACGTCGGCGCGAGCGGGCGCGACCCATGCGGAGCTGTTTCGCGCGGCCGTGCAGACCTGGCCGGAAGTGGTCGCGTGCCACGCGATGACGGGGGATATGGATTACCTGCTGCGCGTGCAGGTCGAGGACATGGCGCATTTCTCCCGCTTCGTGCAGGAGCATCTACTGCATCACCCGTCGGTGATCGACGTGAAGACGAGCTTCTCGCTCGAATGCTTCAAGGAGACGACGGCGTTGCCGATTCGTTCGGTGCGCTAGTGCGCGGCGGGGAAGGGAGGGGCCGGGCGCGCGGCTGGCGCGGCCCGGCTGGCCGACATTACGCCGTCAGGGCGGCGGGCATCAGCGATTCGATGAACTTCGTGGTGCGGCGCGCCTGGCGCTTCATCGCATAGTCGAACACAGCAGCCTGTTCCTGCAGCATCTCGGCGATGATCGTCGAGTGGTCGGCCGGCGGCAGCGACAGGTACGCATCGGCTTCGCCGTACGCATACTCGATCCGCATCCCGGATTTCTTCGCGATATGCATCATCGTCGCGTTACGCGACAGGCAGTGCATGTACAGCATCGTCACGTGCGTGTTGCGGCTGCGGATCGCCGCGCGCTCGAACAGCTTCGAGCCGACGCCGCGGCCGCGTGCGCTTTCGAGCACCGACACGCCGAATTCGGCCGTGCGCTTGTCGCCCTCGGCCGGCAGGTAGGCCAGGTGGCCGACGCCGATCAGTTCGAGGTCGTGGTCGAACACGCCGAACACGGTGTCGCGCCCGAAGTCGATCGTGCGCACATAGTTCTCGATCACGTGGTCGGGCACCATCTGGCCGAAGCGCAGCAGGCGGTCCTCTTCGTCGAGCGAGAGAAAGTGGGTGAGCATGGGCTCACGGTCTTTGGAAGCCAGTTCCCTGACGAGAACCGGCGCAGACCCGGCGTTGCCGACGACATCGGCAGTGCCGTTGAATTGCGTGTTCATCGTGGGTTCCTCAGTGTGGGTGCACAAACCGGTTGTGCAATGCAACACCATTTTACCCGAGCGAGGTTGGGGAAAACCCGTATTTGACGTTATTTGTGCTGAGGGGAAATTCTAAAACCGCTTAGTTCATTCTTTAAGTTATTGATTTTAAGCGAATTTAAAATTCATCATATGAAACGCGCGACGGGCGGTCGCACTGTGCCCATCGCGCAACGCTTGCTGCTGCGCGTCAATCAGGCGGCCGTCGACAGCCCGCGTTCGATCAGGTCGATCACCTGCTCGGCGAAGTCGCGGTAGCCGAGGCGGCCGCCCGGCTTCAGCCACGTGAACGTCCAGTTGATCATCCCGAACACCATCATCGTCACGGACGTCTGGTTTTCCTTCGAGATGCGGTCCGGGTACGCGCGTGCGAGCTGCCGCGTGAACGCCGCGACGATGTCGCGCTGGCGGTCGAGCACGATTTCGCGCTGCGCGTCCTCGAGATACTTCACGTCGTTGAGCAGCGCGACGTGCCGGCTGTGCGACGTCTCGTACTCGGCGAGGAATGCGCGCACCAGCTCGGCGAACGCGTCGCGCTCGCTGAGGCCGCGCCGCTGGCTCGCCCCTTCGACCTCGGCGATGATCAGCATCAGCCGTTTCGTGTAGCGGTCGAGCAGGTCGAACAGGATCGCTTCCTTGCTCTCGTAATAGTGGTAGAGGCGTGCCTTCGACGTGCCGCTCGCGGTCGCGAGATCGGACATCGACGTGCTCGGGTAGCTCGTCTGCGCGAATTTCTCGGCGGCCAGATCGAGGATCTGCTCGCGCTGGGATTCGTGGTCGGGCGCTCGGGTACGGGCCATGGTCGAATGCGGAAGATTAGCGATGCGCGGTGGCCATGCGGGCCGCGCGCACCTGCGTGGAAGAGAGGGCGGCGGGCGCGTCGTCCTGCAGCTCGAGCCGGCCGGCTGCCGCGAGTTCGCGGCAGCGCCACCAGGCGATCGAGTCGCTGACGAACAGCCCGCCGCGGTCGGCGTCGGCCATGATGCTGCCGACGAGGCGCCCCGCGGGCCGCCAGTCGGTTTCCGCGCGCGCGACGATCAGCGCGTCGAGATCCTCATAGTGGCCGCTCTTGATCGTGTTGCTGACCCAGTAGCGCAGCTCGGCGTTCAGGTGCTTCGCCTCCTGCCATTCGAGCGCGAGGCGGCCGATGCGCAGCACCGAGATCGGCGCGGCCACCGGGCGCTTGCGCGCCAGCTCGGCCGGCGAGAACATGCCGGTCGCACACGCCTGGTCGGTGCGCGATAGCGACGCGCGCTGCGCCGAGTCGAGATCGGCGGCCGACAGCCGCACTTCGTTCAGGCGTTGCGGGACGTTGCGCAGGTGATAGGCGACGCGGCGCAGCAGCAACTTGTCGCCGACGCTCGGCGCATGCCACACGACCACCTGGCCGGTATCCGTCGCGAGCTGGTCGAGGCGTGCGAACTCGCCTTCGATCTCCGCGTTCCAGTCGGGAATCCGGTCGCCGAGCACGCGGTGCCAGAAGGCGGCGCGCGTGTCGGGCGTCTCGTCGGCGCCCTTGAGCGGCCCGACGCCGAGATCGTCGAGCAATCCGACGACGCGCTCGTCGCGTCCGGCTTGCGTGAGTGCCTCGCGCAGCGACGCGGCGGCGGTGCCGCCCTGAATCACATGAATGGTACTCATCGGCCTGTCGTCAACAAAAGAAAACCGCCGGCCGGGCGGACGTTGCGATGTCCAGCCGGCCGGCGGCCCCTAGTGTAAGCGAGATGTGTGACGGCGAGAAACCGTCCGGCGCCGCGACGCGACGTCGCTCAACGCTCGTCGTAGCTCACGACCACCTTGTCGCTGACCGGGTGGCACTGGCACGTGAGCACGAAGCCGTCCTTCACTTCATGCTCTTCGAGCGTGTAGTTCTTCTCCATCCGCACTTCGCCCTCGAGCACCTTCGCGCGGCACGTGCAACACACACCGCCCTTGCACGCGTACGGCAGCGCGAGGCCCGCGCGCAGGCCGATATCGAGCAGGCTCACGCCTTCGTACGGCAGGCGCAGCTTGCGCTTCTTGCCGTCGAGCACGATTTCCAGGTCGGCGGCCGGGGTCTGGTCGGTGATGTCGACGACCGGCGCGCCGGCCTGCGGCAGCGGCGTGCCGAAGCGCTCGACGTGCACCTTCGCCTGCGGCACGCCGGCCGCCTTCAGCGCGGCCTCGGCCGCATCCATCATCGGCGCGGGGCCGCAGATGAACGCCTCGTCGATCGCGTCGGCCGGCATCAGCGTGTCGAGGAATTCCGCGCATTTCGCCTGGTCGAGCACACCGTTGAACAGCGCGACGTCCTGCTGGTCGTCCGACAGCACGTGATAGAGGACGAAGCGGTTCATGTAGCGGTTCTTCAGGTCCTCGAGCTCCTCCGCGAACATGATCGCGTCGACGCTGCGGTTGCCGTAGATCAGCGTGAACGTGCTGCGCGGCTCGAGTTCGAGCGTCGTCTTCACGATCGCGAGCACCGGCGTGATCCCGGAGCCGCCGGAAAACGCGACGTACTGCTTGCCGTGATCGGCGTTCAGGTGCGTGAAGAAACGGCCGTCCGGCGTCATCACGTCGATCGTGTGACCCGGCTTGAGCGAGTCGAACGCGAAGTTCGAGAAGCGGCCGCCGCGCACGCGCTTGATGCCGATGCGCAGTTCGCCGTCACGGTCGTAGTCCGTCGTGCCGACGCAGATCGAATACGAGCGGCGCGTTTCCTCGCCGTCGATGTGGGTCTTCAGCGTGACGAACTGGCCCTGCGTGAAGCGGTACGCGTCGCGCAGTTCGGGCGGCACGTCGAAGGAGACGGTTACGGCGTCGGCGGTCTCGGGCCGCACGTCGCGGATACGCAGCGGATGAAATTGCGGGGTCGCCATATCGATTAATAAGGTTTGAAGTAGTCGAAGGGTTCGCGGCAGTCGACGCAGCGATACAGCGCCTTGCAGGCCGTGGACGCGAATTGCGCGAGACGTTCGGTACGGGCGGAGCCGCAGCGCGGGCACGCGGGCGCCGCGACCGGCCGCGGCACGAAGCGCACGACGTTTTCCCGCGGCGCGGCGGTGCCGCACTGGCCGACCGGCGGCGCGATGCCGTACGCGCGCAGCTTGTCGCGCGCTTCCTGCGTGATCCAGTCGGTCGTCCACGCGGGTGCGAGCACCGTCTCGATCCGGTGCGGCGGGAGGTCGGCGGCCTGCAGCGCGGCGGCGATGTCCTCCGCGATCTGCGACATGGCCGGGCAGCCCGAGTAGGTCGGCGTGATCACGACTTCGAGTTGGCCGTCGTCCGCGCGGCGGACGTCGCGCAGGATGCCGAGCTCGCGGATCGACACGACCGGGATCTCGGGGTCGGGCACGGCTTCGAGCACGTCCCATGCACGCGCGAGCAGCGGGTCGGCGTGGCGCGCGGCGGGCACGGCGTTGGCGGGGGCGGTCTGGACGGACATCGTCGGGCTCCGTTGGGGGCGGTCGGTTACCAGGTCGCGCCGGGATGCTGGCGTGCGAGGCTCTGCATTTCGGCGAGCAGGTAGCCCATGTGCTCCGAGTGCTCGCCCTGCTTGCCGGTCGTCACATGCTGCACGGGGGCCGGCAGCGTGAGCGTCGCTTCCGCGAGCGCGTCGTCCACGTCCGCGCGCCACGCCGCTTCGAGCGTGGCCGGCGCGGGGGCGATGCCCTCGGCGGCGACCGCGTCGTCGACCGAATCGGCAACGAAGAATTCACGCGTGTACGGCGTCAGGTAGTCGAGCGCGTCCTGCGCGCGACGGTGCGATTCGTCGGTGCCGTCACCGAGGCGAACCAGCCACTCGCGTGCGTGCTGTACGTGATAGCGGGTTTCCTTCACCGATTTCGCGGCGATCGCGGCGAGCTGCGTGTCGGTCGACGTTTCGAGCGCGGTCCACACGTGCAGCATCAGCACCGAGTACAGGAAGTTGCGCACGATCGTCACCGCATAGTCCTTGTCGGCGCGCGCGGTGCCGGCGATCGGGCCGTAGTGCGGCAGCTCGGCGAGCGTGAAGTTCGCGAACTCGCGCTCGGTGCGGAAGTACGCGTAGTCGTCCTCGGTCTTCGTCGCGCCGGTGAGCTGGCGCTCGAGTTCGGCCGCGTGCGTATACAGCATGCGCGCCTGGCCGATGAGGTCGAGGCTCATGTTGGTGAGCGCGATGTCTTCCTCGAGGATCGGGCCGTGGCCGCACCATTCGGCGTTGCGCTGACCGAGGATCAGCGTGTTGTCCGCGAGGCGCAGCACGTAGGAGAGGTGTTCGGGCGTGATCGTCATGGCGCGGGCGTTACATGTGGTTGACTTCGTCGGGCAGCGTGTAGAACGTCGGGTGGCGGTAGATCTTGTCGCCCGCCGGCTCGAACAGCTCGGCCTTTTCGCTCGGATCCGACGCCGTGATCGCCGACGACGGCACCACCCAGATGCTCATGCCTTCCTGGCGGCGCGTGTAGACGTCGCGCGCCATGCGCAGCGCCATCGACGCGTCGGCGGCGTGCAGGCTGCCGCAATGCTTGTGGTCGAGCCCCTGCTTGCTGCGCACGAACACTTCCCAGATCGGCCATTCCTTGTTCATCACTTTCTCCTGAATCCTGAATTCGATGGTGTGCCGCCGCTCAGGCGGCATGCTGTTCGGCGCGTGCGCGGCGCTTGGCTTCATGGGCGAGTGCGGCTTCGCGCACCCATGCGCCGTCCTCGTGCGCTTTCACGCGGGTCGCGAGGCGTTCCTTGTTGCACGGGCCGTCGCCGTTGACGACGCGCCAGAATTCGCCCCAGTCGATCGTGCCGTAGTCGTGATGGCCGCGCGCCTCGTTCCACTTCAGGTCGGGGTCGGGCAGCGTCACGCCGAGCACCTTCGCCTGGTCGACCGTCGCATCGACGAACTTCTGCCGCAGGTCGTCGTTCGAGATCCGCTTGATGCCCCATTTCGCGGACTGGTTGCTGTGGACCGAATCGGCGTCGCTCGGGCCGAACATCATCAGCACCGGCCACCACCAGCGGTTCACGGCCTGCTGGACCATCGCGCGTTGCGCGTCGGTGCCCTTCATCATCGACAGCAGTGCGTCGAAGCCCTGGCGCTGGTGGAACGATTCTTCCTTGCACACGCGGATCATCGCGCGCGCGTACGGGCCGTACGTGCAGCGGCACAGCGGGATCTGGTTCATGATCGCGGCGCCGTCGACGAGCCAGCCGATCACGCCGACGTCGGCCCAGGTCGGCGTCGGGTAGTTGAAGATGCTGGAGTATTTCGCCTTGCCGGCGAGCAGTGCGTCGATCAGCGAATCGCGCGATACGCCGAGCGTTTCGGCCGCGCTATACAGATAGAGGCCGTGGCCGGCTTCGTCCTGGACCTTCGCGAGCAGGATCGCCTTGCGCTTCAGGCTCGGTGCGCGCGAGATCCAGTTGCCTTCGGGCAGCATGCCGACGACTTCCGAGTGCGCGTGTTGCGAGATCTGGCGTACCAGCGTCTTGCGATAGGCGTCGGGCATCCAGTCCTGCGGTTCGATCTTCCCGTCGGCGGCCATGACCGCATCGAACCGCGCCTGCTCGGGCGACTCGGCTGCGGCGTCGAGCGGCGCGACGTTGCCGGGGATGTCGAGGGATTGCGTGTACATGGCGAAAGCTCTCGTCCGGTTGAATGTGTGCGAAGTATAAACCAACCGACCGGTCGGTTAATAAATTTCTTGCGGATTTGCGGTGAGACTCGGGTAAACGAGTGACGTCGGGGCGCGATCGGATGGCGAGAGGGTGGGCCGGCGCGTGGGGTTTCGCGTCTTCTGCGGCACAATGCCCGCTTTCCGACGAGGATTTTGCCGATGTCATTTCGAAGCAGTATCGCCGCGGCCGTGCTGGGTGCGGCCGTCTTTGTCTCGCCGCTCGTGGCGTCGGCGTCGGCCGCGCCGGCCGGATGGGTGGCCGCGTGGGCGACCGCGCTGCAGCCGATTCCCGACCTTGCCGCACCGCCGCCGCTCTATCGCGCACCCGACGTGTCCGGACGGGCCGTGCGCCAGATCGTCTATCCGACGGTGTCGGGGCGTGCCGCGCGGATCCGCGTCAGCAATGCATACGGCCGTGCGCCGCTGGTCGTGGAGGCGGCGAGCCTCGCGCGCGCCGGCGAAGGGGCGGCGCTTGCCGGCGCGGCGGTGCCGGTCCGGTTCGGCGGCAAGGCGTCGGTGACGCTTGGGCCGGGCCAGGAACTCGAAAGCGATCCGGTGGAGATCGACGTGGCGGCCGGGCGACCCTATGCGATCAGCCTCCAGATGGCGGCGAACCAGCGGATGACGGTCTGGCACCGTGTGTCGAACCAGTTCAATTACGTGTCCGCACCGGGTGATCACGTGAGTGATCCGGGCGCCGCCGCGTTTCGCACCCGTTTTACCCAATATGCATGGGTGAGCGAGCTTGCGGTCGAGGCCGGTTCCGCGCGCGCCAGCGTAGCGGCGATCGGCGATTCGATCACCGACGGGCTGCGCTCGAGCGTGAACCGGAATCGCCGCTGGCCGGACGCACTGGCGCGTCGGCTGACCGCTGCCGGCGTGGAGTCGATCGGCGTCGCGAATCTTGGTATCAGCGGGAACCGGCTGCTCAGCGATTCGGCGTGCTACGGCACGTCGCTGGCATCGCGATTCGAACGCGATGCGCTGTCGCGTGCGGGGGTGAAGGCGGCGATCGTGCTGATCGGGATCAACGACATCAACTTTGCGGCGATGCCGCCGCGCGCGGGGCTCGATTGCGACCACCCGCATACGCAGGTCACGGCTGCATCTTTGATCGATGGCTACCGCCGGCTGATCGAAGCGGCGCACCGTCAGGGCGTGAGAGTCTTCGGCGCGACGCTGACGCCGGCCGGGCTGCCGGCGGGGCGTGAGGCGATCCGCCTTGAGGTGAACCGGTGGATCCGGAGCGGTGGCGGGTTCGACGGTGTGGTCGACTTCGATGCTGTGCTGCGCGATCCCGAGCGCCCGAGCGTGCTGCAGCGTCGCTATGATAGCGGCGACGGCATTCACCCGAGCGACGCCGGCTACACGGCGATGGCCGATGCGGTGCCGGTCGAGCCGCTGCAGGCTGCAATGGGCGGCAAGTGACGCGCCTCTATATATAGAGGGAAATGTTGCCGGCGACCTGGAGGTTGTCGGCGTTACGTGGCCCGTCGAGCCCGAAGCCCCCGTGCGCGTCAGCGCACGGGGGCTTTTTCAAAATATTTTCACAAAGGGCTTGCGTGGATGGGGGCGGGTGCTTAGAATCACGCCTCTTTCGCGCTAACGGAAACACGGCGCGGGAGAAGGGAAGCAGGGTTGGCGATGCGCAGCAGTCTGTAGCGCGCAGCCGGCCTGGAAGTTGAGCCCCGCAGTCGCAACGATGGTGTTAAAAAGTTGTTGACGAGCTGCGAAACACGGTTCATAATTTCGCTTCTCTGCTGCTGAAAACGCAGCGCTGCTGAGAAACACGAAGTTCCTCGCAGAAATGCTCTTTAAAAATTAACAGCCGATAAGTGTGGGCGCTTGATGAAAGCGAGCTGATCCTCGGATCAGATAGCGAAAGTATCAAGAGTCTCACACTAAAGTAAGTCAGGTTTATGAAGTGATTCATATTCCTGTCAGCTTTGAGTGAGCGACCGGTTCTTAACTGAACCGAAAA
>NZ_NKFM01000028.1:0-43771 GCF_002223085.1 Burkholderia sp. HI2714
GCCCGGCCTTGATCAGCGACTGCCGTGCCGGGTTCTGCCCGGAACCGGCCGTCAGCACCTGGCCCATGATCACTTCGCTGACCTGCTCGGGCTTCACGCCCGCACGCTCCAGCACCGCGCGGATCACTGTCGCGCCCAGCTCGGGCGCCGCAATCTTCGCAAGCGAGCCGCCGAATTTGCCGACCGCGGTCCGCGCGGCCGATACGATCACTACATCCGTCATGTCCAGTTCCTGCATCGAAATCAGTTGGTCGTTCTGACGCCGGCGCGTGCCGGCCTTGGCTGGCGATCGCGCATTTCGGGCCACTCGGCTCGATTGCGGTCGCACGCCGCCATACGGCGCGCGCCGTCCGTTCGAACGGGCGGCACACCGGTACGGCTCGCCGGTTCACCGGCGTCTTGCGGCAAACCGGAGGTTCGCCGGACGCCACGCGGCACACGCGGCGTCCGGCGCCATCCGGCGCCGATCGATCGTGTCGCACTCATGCGCGACACGTGCTTGCGTGGCTACGCGATCACGCAGCCGAATCGCGTGCGGCCGCGGCGTCCTTGCGTGCGGCGGCAGCCGTTTGCTTCGCGCCACGCGTGGCCGTTTCGCTGACCGCATCGAAACCGCTCTGTGCAGCTTCGATTGCCTGACCCGTCGCGGCGCGAACCGAATCGGCTGCGGCGGTCGCCGCCGACAGCGCCGAGTTCAGCGCGGCCACCACCGGCGCCGAGCCGGCCGGCGCATGCTTCGACAGTTCGCCGAGCACGTCCTTCAGGCGCTTGTCGTTCTGTTCGTATTGCGCTTGCGCGACCTTCGCCCATTCGGCCTGCGTCGACACGGCGATGTCGAACAGATGGCGGCCGTACGACACGGCCTTGCCGGCTGCTTCCTGCGGTACGGCGACCTGCTGCGCGAAGCCCACGGCCGGGTTGCTGCTGTTGAATGCGTTCTTCAGTTTGTCCTCGTACTCCTCGAGCGCCGTCCGGGCCGCTTGCACGTTGAGTTCGACGACAGCCTCGAAACCTTGGATCGCCGGACGGGCAATCGCAAACCACGCTGCAATACCGGCTTGATATTCGGCGTTGATTTTTTCGGGGGCAAATACGGACATCGGGCACGCTCCTGTTAGCAATGCGAGAGACGACGTAAGGAAAATTGGAAGCCGGATCGACAGCGGGCCTCCTTATTGACAACCCGTCACTCATTTGAGCGGGGGAAGTTGAAGGAGCCCATTCTAGATCGATTAATTGTCAATTAAATGGCATTAATGCTAGGTATAAACCCTTATTTTAGTCCGGGATGACCGCTGGAACCCGTGGTGCGCCGACATCGCAGACGACACCGCGCGTTACTCTGTCCCGCAATGCATTTTCACCTTTTTACAGGATAACTTCATGATGTCGCGCAACATTTACCAATTCATTATTCCGTTTATTAGAAAACCGGGGCGCATTGAAAATGGAGCGGTCACTTATGTAATCGTTTTTTCTGGATTTATTATGAAATCGTTTTCGGGATTATTAATGACGGAATAAATGATCGGATGAATTACGATCGCAAAAAAACGGCCGCATGATGCGGCCGCGGGTTCGTCAGGCAGGCGAGAGATCAGCCGGCCAGTTCGCGGTGCAGCGCGAGGAACTCCTGCGCGAGCTTGTGCCCGGGTTCCAGATGGATCACCGGCTTGGACTGCTGATGCGACTCGCGGATCTTCACCGACGCCGACAACCTCGACGCGAGCACCGGAAGCCCTTCCTCGACGAGTTCGTCGACCAGCCGCTGCGGCAGGCTCGCCCGCGGCTGGAACTGGTTGATGACGATCCCTTCCACCTCGAGCGCCGCGTTGTGGTCCTGCTGGATTTCCTTCACGTTCTCGAGCAGAGTGTACAGCGCACGGCGCGAAAAATCGTCGCAGTCGAACGGGATCAGGCAGCGCTCGACCGCGATCAGCGCCGAGCGTGTATAGAAATTCAGCGCGGGCGGCGTGTCGATGTACACCGCGTCGTAGGTGTCGAGCTCGTTCAGCGCGTCGCGCAGCTTGTAGATCTTGTAGCGCGACTCGAGCTTGCCGTGCAGCGTGTCGAGCTCCGGATGCGCGGGCATCACGTCGAGCCCTTCGAACGGGGTCGGATGAATGAACGACGCGACGTCCACCGGGCGGAAGTTGAAGGTCAGTGCGGTTTCGAAGAAATCAGCGACACCTGGCTGCGCGTCGGCTGCAGCGTCGCCGAGCAGGTAACGCGTCGAGTTCGCCTGCGCGTCGAGGTCGATGACGAGCGTGCGCAGCCCTTCGCTCGCGCTGATCGCCGCCAGGTTGCAGACGATTGTCGATTTGCCCACGCCGCCCTTCTGGTTGAATACGACCCGCCGCATTGTGTCTCCTCGATCGATCACGTCGAAAAGGCAAGCTTAGCCGGTCAATAATGGCGGGCGCGTGACGCAGGTCGAATTGTGCGCATCTGGCACGGAGGGTATCAGCGGCGCGTCACTGGCCCCGATACGTACAGGTTGCCCGGCACGCTCCAGCGCCACGGCAGATCCGTGCCGACACGAATGCCGATGCGCGGCCCGCCCGCCGGATCGGCGGGCGGCGCGATGCCATCGTCGACGATCGCGAACCCTTCGCGCGCACCGATCAGGTCGACACCATCCTGCGCGCCGCCGATCCCCATCGCCTGGGTCAGCCGCGCCGGTCCCCTGCACAGGTCGCGATCGCGCGTCCGCGGTGGCCGCGCCGCACGCATTTGCTCGAGCCCGTGCAGCGGCTCGAGCGCACGGATCAGCACGCCCGTTCCCGTGCCATCCGGGCCGCACACGCAGTTGCAGCACCAGTGCATGCCATACGTGAAATAGACGTACAGGTGCCCCGGCGGCCCGAACATCGTCGCATTGCGCGGCGTCTTGCCGCGATAGGTATGCGCAGCCGGGTCGATCGCGCCGGCATAGGCTTCCACTTCGACGATCCGCCCGGCCCGGCCGTCCGCGGCCGCAAGGATCTTGTTCAGCAGCTGCGGCGCGACGTCGGTGGCGACTCGGTCGAAGAATGCGCGGGGCAGCACGGTGCCCGGCCACCGACGCGCGGTTTCACCGCGCCGCATCCTGCCACTCCGGTTGAAGACCGGAAACGGCCTTCGCCTGCAGACGAAGCTGACGGTATGCGTCGACCAGGTCGTCGAGACTGAACGCGAGGTTTCTCCCGCTCGGATTGGGCAGCGTCCAGACGCTCGCCCCCTGCATGCGGGCCGGTTGCAGCCCCCATTCGATTTCTCGCTGCCCGGAAAGCGCCGAGTACGCCGCCTTGCCGAGAAAGGCGACGAAGCGCGGCCTGTAACGCGCCAGCTTCTGGTCGAACTCCGCGGCCGCGGCAATGAATTCCGCGCGCGAAAGCTGATCGGCGCTTGCGGTCGGCCGCTTCACCACCGCGGTCAGGCCGCAACCATATTGAAGAATCGCGTGATCGTCCTGCGGCGAGATTTCCGCCGGCGTGAAGCCCGCGAGATGGATCACGCGCCAGAAGCGGTTGCTTCTCCCCGCGAAGTGATGCCCGGTGGCGGCCGCGGTCAGGCCCGGGTTGATCCCGCAGAACAACACGTCGAGATGCGGAGCGATGAGGTCGGAAAGTTCGTCAGCCACGGTTTGCCTGGCGCGCAAGGAACATCGACGTAAACGAAACAAGGCCCGAAGGCCCGGGCCAAGCAACTGGCTTGACTCGGACGTTCGGGCCCATCGTGATGCGGGATGCCGACTTGCCGATCAGAACGGAATATCGTCGTCCATCTCGTCGAAGCCGCCACCTGCCGGTGCGCTCGGACGGCTTTGCGCGCCGCCGCCTGCACCGCCACGCGCTGCGCCGCCGGCACGACCACCGCCGCCACCGCCACGCTCCATCTGCTCGCCACGGCCGCCGCCGCCGCCACCACCGTAGCCGCCGCCGTAACCGCCTTCGTCACCGCCGCCACCGCCGCCGCCCGCACCACCGCGGCCGCCGAGCATCTGCATCTGGTCGGCGACGATTTCGGTCGAGTAACGATCCTGACCGTCCTGACCCTGCCACTTGCGCGTGCGGATGCGGCCTTCGATATAGACCGACGAACCCTTCTTCAGGTACTCGCTGACGATTTCCGCCAGGCGACCGAAGAACGCGACGCGATGCCACTCGGTCATTTCCTTGAAATCGCCGCTCGCCTTGTCCTTGTAGCGGTCGGTCGTCGCGAGACGGATGTTCGCAACCGCGTCGCCGCTCGGCAGGTAACGGACTTCAGGATCGGCGCCGAGATTGCCGACGAGGATGACCTTGTTGACGGATGCCATGTGTTTCTCCAGTAAATTCGATGCCGGGCCGCCCGCTCATGCTGTCGGTGCGGCCCGCCGGGCAAGCCGGCGAGCGCCGCCGGTGCCTGCCCGAAATGAGTTCAGGCCTTGCGCGGCGGCGCTTTCATGCTGGCCGCGATTATAAGCCACGCGGCAACGAGCCCCGAGCACGTGTAGAACACCATATTGGCGCCACCGTGCTTCAGCAGCCAGCCGCCCACGATGCCGCCGAGCGCGAGCCCGATCGACTGCGTGGTGTTGTAAACACCGGTGGCCGCGCCCTTGCGCGAACCGGGCGCGAGCTTCGACACGAGCGACGGCTGCGACGCTTCCAGGATGTTGAAGCCGAGGAAGTAGACGAAAAGAACCGCCGCCACAATCAGGATGGTATGCGGCGCGCTGCCCAACAACAATTGGCCGATCAGGATAGCCAGGATGCCGCCGAGCAGCACTGGCTTCATCTTGCCCCGTTTTTCCGCGACGATGATCGCCGGGACCATCATCACGAACGCGAGCCCCATCACCGGCAGGTAGACCTTCCAGTGCGAGGCGACCGGCAGGCCGCCGTCGACGAGCAGGCGCGGCACGACGAGGAACAGCGCCGTCTGCGTGGCATGCAGCACCAGCACGCCGAAGTTCAGGCGCAGCAGCTCGATGTTGTGCAGCACCTCGCCGAACGGCGCGGGCACGTGCACGGGCTTGGCCGCATCGGGCACGATCCACAGCACGACACCGATTGCGAGGATCGACAGCACGCCGACGATCGCGAACAGCCCGCTCATCCCGACCCAGTGGAACACGATCGGCGCACCGACGATCGCGACCGCGAACGACACGCCGATCGAGCCGCCGACCATCGCCATCGCCTTCGTGCGGTTCTGCTCGGAGGTCAGGTCGGCGATGAACGCGAGCACCGCGGACGACACCGCGCCCATCCCCTGGATCACGCGGCCGACGATGATCCACGTGATGTCGTGCGCGAACGCGGCGACGAAGCTGCCGATCGCGAAGATCACGAGGCCGGTCGCGATCACCGGCTTGCGGCCGAACTTGTCGGATGCCCAGCCGTAGAAGATGTAGAACAGCGACTGCGTGACGCCGTAGGCCCCGAGCGCGATGCCGACGAGCAGCACGTTGTCGCCGCCCGGGATGGTTTTCGCGTAGACCGAGAACACCGGCATGATCATGAACAGGCCGAGCATGCGCAGCGCGAAGATCGCCGCGAGCGACGTGGTCGCGCGCAATTCGGGCGCGGTCATGCGGGAAGACGTGGCAGACGGATTGGACATCGGGAATGAATTTCGAATGATCGGAATGTCCGCCCGACACCGGGCGGCGGAAGATCAGGACCAGCGGCCCGGGAGGCTTGGCCGGCAACACGTCGGGGCAGGATTCAGGCAGCCCGCAGGCCGCCCGGGACCGCGCGGCGCGGCCGCTGCGGCCACTTTTCCCGGCGCAGGCGCCATCTTGCTGCCACCTGCTGCTAAGGCTGGGGACCCCGAACGACGGCCTCGAAAAGCCGTTATAGTAGCAGGTTTGGTTCCCTCCATTTTCGCCAGGTTCATGGAACAGATCCGTATCCGTGGGGCGCGTACCCACAACCTGAAAAACGTCAATCTCGACCTGCCGCGCCACAAGCTGGTCGTGATTACCGGGCTGTCCGGGTCGGGGAAATCGTCGCTCGCGTTCGATACCCTTTATGCCGAGGGCCAGCGCCGCTACGTCGAAAGCCTGTCCGCGTATGCCCGCCAGTTCCTGCAGCTGATGGAGAAACCCGACGTCGACCTGATCGAAGGCCTGTCGCCGGCGATCTCGATCGAGCAGAAGGCGACGTCCCACAACCCGCGTTCGACCGTCGGCACGGTCACGGAAATCCACGACTACCTGCGACTTTTGTTCGCACGTGTCGGCACGCCGTACTGCCCCGACCACGACATCCCGCTGGAAGCGCAGAGCGTGTCGCAGATGGTCGACGCCGCACTCGCGCTGCCCGAGGAAACCAAGCTGATGATCCTCGCGCCCGTCGTCGCGGACCGCAAGGGCGAGCATGCCGAGCTGTTCGAGGACATGCAGGCGCAGGGTTTCGTGCGCTTTCGCGTGCGCTCGGGCGGCGGCGCCGCGAACGAAGGTGTCGCGAAGATCTACGAGGTCGAGTCGCTGCCGAAGCTGAAGAAGAACGACAAGCACACGATCGACGTCGTCGTCGACCGTCTCAAGGTGCGCCCGGACATGAAGCAGCGGCTCGCCGAATCGTTCGAGACGGCGCTGCGCCTCGCCGACGGCCGCGCGATCGCGCTCGAGATGGATACCGACAAGGAATACCTGTTCAGCTCGAAGTTCGCGTGCCCGATCTGCTCGTACTCGCTGCAGGAGCTCGAGCCGCGCCTGTTCTCGTTCAACAACCCGATGGGCGCGTGCCCGGAATGCGACGGCCTCGGCCAGATCACGTTCTTCGACCCGAAACGGGTCGTCGCGCACCCGTCGCTGTCGCTCGCCGCCGGCGCCGTGAAAGGCTGGGACCGCCGCAACCAGTTCTATTTCCAGATGCTGCAGAGTCTCGCGGCGTTCTACGAATTCGACATCGACGCCGCGTTCGAGGATCTGCCGGAAAAGATCCGGAAGGTGCTGCTGTTCGGCTCGGGCAAGCAGACGATCCCGTTCTCGTACATCAACGAGCGCGGCCGCACGACGATCCGCGAGCACGTGTTCGAGGGGATCATCCCGAACCTCGAGCGCCGCTACCGCGAGACCGATTCGGTCGCGGTGCGCGAAGAGCTGTCGAAGTACCAGAACAACCAGCCGTGCCCGTCGTGCGACGGCACGCGCCTGCGCCGCGAAGCGCGCCACGTGCGGATCGGCACGGGCGACTACGCGCGCGGCATCTTTGAAATCAGCGGCTGGCCGCTGCGCGACGCGCTCGGCTATTTCGACGGCCTGTCGCTCGACGGTGCGAAGCGCGAGATCGCCGACAAGGTCATCAAGGAAATCGTCGCGCGCCTCACCTTCCTGAACAACGTCGGCCTCGACTACCTGTCGCTCGAACGCAGCGCGGAAACCCTGTCGGGCGGCGAGGCGCAGCGCATCCGGCTCGCGTCGCAGATCGGCTCGGGCCTCACGGGCGTGATGTACGTGCTCGACGAGCCGTCGATCGGCCTGCACCAGCGCGACAACGACCGCCTGATCGCGACCCTCAAGCACCTGCGCGACCTCGGCAACTCGGTGATCGTCGTCGAGCACGACGAAGACATGATCCGCACGGCCGACTACGTCGTCGACATGGGCCCCGGCGCGGGCGAGCACGGCGGTGTCGTGGTCGCCGAAGGCACGCCGAAGCAGGTGCAGTCGAATCCGCAGTCGCTGACGGGCCAGTACCTGCTCGGCAAACGCGTGATCGAATACCCGGACGAGCGGCTCGCGCCCGATCCGGAGCGGATGCTGCGCATCGTCGACGCGCACGGCAACAACCTGAAGCATGTCGATCTGGAGCTGCCGGTCGGCCTGCTGACCTGCATCACCGGCGTGTCGGGCTCCGGCAAGTCGACGCTGATCAACGACACGCTGTATCACGCGGTCGCGCGCCACCTGTACGGTTCGTCGGCCGAGCCGGCGCCGCACGAGGCGATCGAGGGCCTCGAGCACTTCGACAAGGTGATCAACGTCGACCAGTCGCCGATCGGCCGCACGCCGCGCTCGAACCCGGCCACCTACACGGGCCTGTTCACGCCGATCCGCGAGCTGTTCTCGGGCGTGCCGACCTCGAAGGAGCGCGGCTACGATCCGGGCCGCTTCTCGTTCAACGTGAAGGGCGGGCGCTGCGAATCGTGCCAGGGCGACGGCGTGCTGAAGGTGGAAATGCACTTCCTGCCGGACGTCTACGTGCCGTGCGACGTGTGCCACGGCAAGCGCTACAACCGCGAAACGCTCGAAGTGCAGTACAAGGGCAAGAACATCAGCGAAGTGCTCGACATGACGGTCGAGCACGCGTACGAGTTCTTCAGCGCGGTACCGGTCATCGCGCGCAAGCTGAAGACGCTGCTCGACGTCGGCCTCGGCTACATCCGCCTCGGCCAGTCGGCCACGACGCTGTCGGGCGGCGAGGCGCAGCGCGTGAAGCTGTCGCTCGAGCTCTCCAAGCGCGACACCGGCCGCACGCTGTACATCCTCGACGAGCCGACCACCGGCCTGCACTTCCACGACATCGCACTGCTGCTGGAAGTGATCCACCGGCTGCGCGACCAGGGCAACACGGTCGTGATCATCGAGCACAACCTCGACGTGATCAAGACGGCCGACTGGGTGATCGACCTCGGCCCCGAAGGCGGTGCCGGCGGCGGCCAGATCATCGCGCAGGGCACGCCCGAGCAGGTCGCGAAGACGAAGGCGAGCTTTACCGGTAAATACCTCGCGCCGCTGCTCAAGCGCACGACCCGCAAGGTCGCGGCCGGCTGACGCGTCCCGCCTGCCCCCGCCTGCCTCCCCTCCCGCGCGCGGCCGCCCGGCCGCGCGCCCCTCCGCACCGCCGAACCGGCCCCTTCTCGTTTTCCCTCCTGCGTTTACACCATGCGCCAAACGGCCCCGTTGCGGACCATAATGGCGGCTATACTTTACGGTCGTAAGGTTCGCCGTACGCACCAATCCGGTGCGGCGCCGGGCGAACACGGCTCTGCCGCGCATTCCGCGGCATGACACACGAACGACAGGAATCCACGATGGAGAAGCAACCAGACTCGTCGCGCGATGCGCAGAATCGCGAACCGCACCTGCGCAGCGTGCGGCTGACGAGCGACTTCAGCCTGCCGAAGCTGTCGGCACTCGAGATCGGCAGCTATGGGATCGCGATCCTCGCGATGTGGCTCGTGATCGAGCTCAAGCTGCTCGGCGGGCTGCTGGCCGGCCTGCTGGTCTACCAGCTGATCCACACGATCGCCCCCGTCATCGAACGCCACACCACGAGCATGCGCGCGCGCTGGGTCGCCGTCGTGCTGCTGTCGATCGCGATCGTCGGCGCGTTGACCGGCCTGACGATCGGCATCATCGAACACTTCGAGCGCACGGTGCCGAACCTGCAAAGCCTGCTCGACCAGCTGATGCAGATCGTCGAGCAGACCCGCGCCCGCACGCCGGCCTGGATCGCGAACCTGCTGCCCGTCGACGTCGAGCAGATGAAGACGAAGGCGGCCGTGCTGATGCACTCGCACATGGACCAGCTCCAGCAAAGCGGCAAGAGCGTCGCGCGCGGCTTCGGCCACGTGCTGTTCGGGATGATCATCGGCGCGATGATCGCGATCGGCGTCGAGCACGGCAAGGTGCGCCGGCCGCTGTCCACGGCGCTCGTCACGCGCGTGTCGCGCTTCGCCGACGCATTCCGCCGGATCGTGTTCGCTCAGATCAAGATCTCGGCGATCAACGCGGTGTTCACGGGCATCTACCTGCTCGTCGCGCTGCCGATCTTCCATCAGCGGCTGCCGCTGTCGAAAACGCTCGTGCTCGTCACGTTCATCGTCGGCCTGCTGCCCGTGATCGGCAACCTGATCTCGAACACGCTGATCGTCGCCGTGTCGCTGTCGGTCAGCATGGGCACCGCGATCGCATCGCTCGCGTTCCTCGTGGTCATCCACAAGCTCGAATACTTCCTGAACGCGAAGATCATCGGCGGCCAGATCGAGTCGCGCGCATGGGAGCTGCTGCTCGCGATGCTGATCATGGAGGCCGCATTCGGGCTGCCGGGCGTGATCGCCGCGCCGATCTTCTATGCGTACCTGAAGCGCGAGCTGTACCTGCTGCGGCTGATCTGAAGCAGCCCGCGTCTGAAGCGATAAAAAAACGCCGCGCCCCGTGAAGGGCGCGGCGTTTTTGTTTGTAATTGCCAGCCGACGGCCGGCAATCGGCAAATCAGCGGAACACGACCGTCTTCGTCCCGTTCAGCACGATCCGGTGCTCGACGTGCCACTTCACCGCGCGCGCGAGCGTCACGCATTCGACGTCGCGGCCGATCGCGGTCAGCTGGTCGGGCGTCATGCTGTGGTCGACGCGCTCGACTTCCTGCTCGATGATCGGGCCTTCGTCGAGATCGGTCGTCACGTAGTGCGCGGTCGCGCCGATCAGCTTCACGCCGCGATCGAACGCCTGGTAGTAAGGCTTCGCGCCCTTGAAGCTCGGCAGGAACGAATGGTGGATGTTGATCGCACGGCCGGCGAGCTGCTGGCACATATTCGGCGACAGGATCTGCATGTAGCGCGCGAGCACGACGAGATCGGCCTGGTGCTCGTCGATCACTTCCAGCACGCGCGCTTCCTGCGCGGCCTTCGCGGCATCGGACGAGCCGCCGATCAGCGGGAAATGATGGAACGGGATGTTGTAGCTCGCGGCGAGCTGGTAGAACTCCTTGTGGTTCGACACGATCGCCGGGATCTCGATCGGCAGCTGGCCAGTGCGGTAGCGGAACAGCAGGTCGTTCAGGCAGTGGCCGATCTTCGACACCATGATCACGACGCGCGGCTTCACGGCCGCGTCATGCATTTCCCAGCGCATCGAGAACTGCTCGGCGAGCGGCGCGAACTCCCGGCGCAACGTGTCGAGCGCCGTCGCGGCATCCGCGCCGCCACCGTCCTGCTCGAAATGCACGCGCATGAAGAACTCACTGGTGCGGCTGTCGCCGAACTGCGCCGAATCGAGGATGTTGTTGCTGCGCTCGAACAGGAAGCCCGAGACCGCATGGACGATGCCGTGCCGGTCGGGGCACGACAGTTTCAAGATAAAGCTGTGATCGGTCGGCATGACCGCTACTCCCTTCGTTTCCGTATTCGTCAAATTGCCCGTTCGCGCCACCAGGATGCGTGCGCGGCACGCGTCACGCGGCCGGTGCGAACAGGGCGTCGATGCCCGCCGCGTCGGCCGCCGGGATCCAGCGGTGGCGCAGCAGCGTGTCGAGCGTCGCGAGGCTCGCATCCATCGTCGCGCGGCCGGCGCGCAGCCAGCCGATCACCTCGGGCACGCCGGCCAGCAGGTGCTCGGCCACTTCGCCGTCCTGGTTGCGCGGCGCGAAGTCGCGCGGCAGCCGCAGGTCGTACACGAAGATCAGTTCGGACTGCGTGCCTTCCGGCAGCGAGCACAGCACCTGCACCGCGCGGCCCGCGACCGCGCGCGCGGCCAGTTCGGCCGGAATGCCGGCTTCTTCCCAGCATTCCTTCGCGAGCGTCTCGTGAACGCCCAGGCCCCAACCGATTCCGCCCGCGACGACGTTGTCGAGCATGCCGGGGTCGGTTGCCTTCGTCTCGCTGCGGCGGCCGAGCCACATTTGCGGGGCGGCCGCGGCGGACGGCTCGCCCGGCGCAACCGCATATTCTACGATGCCGTTCAGATGCACCGCGTAAGTCCGCGTACCGAAGAAGCGCGACGCGGCGCGCTCGATGTACGCGAGCGGCGGATCGTCGAAGCGGTTGCGGATCGCGTAGATCTCGTCGCGCCAGCCGGGAATCGCGCCTTCGGCCGCAAGCGCGCCGATCGCGCTCGCCAGCGCCATGCTGCGTGCGTCGACCGAGTCGTAGCGCGACGACAGCACGACACGCTCGCCGGTCAGCTCGAACACGTCGGGCCAGCGGGCGAGCATGGCGACGTCCTGGCGGCGCACCCAGCCGACCGCCTGGCCGGCAATCTCGAAACGCAGGTGCGCAGCGGGATCGAAGTGGCGCGCGGCCGCAATGCACGGAAACGTCATCGTCTGTCAGTCCTTCAGCGCCACGCGGATGCCGATCGCGATGAACGTCGCGCCGGCGATCCGGTCGAGCCACACGCCGGCCTTCGGGCGGCGCTTCAGCCACGCGCCGATCATGCCCGCGCCGACGCCGAACAGCGAGAAGACCGCGGCCGTCTGCAGCATGAACAGCGCGCCGAGCTCGAACATCTGCAGCGTCACGCTCTGCGCGCCGTGCGGATCGACGAACTGCGGCAGGAACACGACGAAGAACAGCGTGACCTTCGGGTTCATCAGGTTGCCGATCACGCTCTGCCGGAAGATCGTGCCGAGCGGCTGCGGCGGGCGCGCATGCGCATTCGAGAGTCCCTGGCTGCGGAGCGCCTTGATGCCGATCCACACGAGGTATGCGGCGCCCGCGAGCTTCAGGATCTGGAACGCGACCGGCGACGAACGCAGCACGGCCGCGACGCCGAGCGCCGCGAGCGTCGTGTGGAACAGGATCCCGGCCGTGAAGCCGAGCGCGGCGACGAAGCCGGCCGCGCGGCCCTGCGAGATGCCGCGTGCGAGCACCTGCAGGTTGTCGGGCCCCGGCGCGAACGTGATCGCGATCGACGTGGCGAGAAACAGCATGAAGTTGGGCATCGTGACCTCGCTGCGTAACGTGGAAGTTCAGGCTGGCCGGCGTTCAGTGGCCGGCGAATTCGGTGACGGTATAAACCGGCAGCCCCGCGTTGCGCAGCAGCGCCGAGCCGCCGAGATCGGGCAGGTCGATGATCGCCGCGCCTTCGACGACTTCCGCGCCGAGCCGCTGCAGCAGGTTGCGCCCCGCCATCATCGTGCCGCCGGTCGCGATCAGGTCGTCCATGATGATCACGCGATCGCCGGGCTTGCACGCATCTTCGTGGATCTCGACCGTCGCGCTGCCGTATTCGAGGTCGTACGATTCCGAGCGCGTCTTGTACGGCAGCTTGCCGACCTTGCGGATCGGCACGAAGCCGACGCTCAGCTCGTACGCGACGATCGGCGCGATGATGAAGCCGCGTGCATCGAGGCCCGCGACGTAGTCGAGCTTCGCATCGACATAGCGCTCGACGAACAGGTCGACGAGGATGCGCAGCGCCTTCGGGCTCTGCAGCAGCGTCGTGATGTCGCGGAACATCACGCCCGGCTGCGGCCAGTCGGGCACCGTGCGGATCTGGCTGTGGATGAAGGCGACCGGATCGAGCGGTGCGCCCGACGACGAATGCGGCATGAAACTCTCCGAAAAAAACGGTGCGCGAAGATCGGGCACCGTTTCGAATAAATACGGGTCAGGTTATCAAACCAGGCGCGGCTCAGGCGGCCGCGGCTGGCGGTTCGCGCCGATGGCGCGACAGCCGCTCCTCCGCGAGCGCGAGCGCCTCGGGCAGCCCGCGCAGCACGACGATGTCGCTCGCGCGCAGCTTGGTTTGCGGATCGGGTTCGACGCCGCGGATGCCGTGCCGGCGGATCGCCGTGACTTCGAGCCCGAGTGCATACAGCCCCAGTTCTTCCAGCGAACGCCCGACCGCGTCCGCGCGCGCATCGACCGGCACCGATTGTAGCCGCACCTGCTCGTGATCGTCGTCGTCCGCGTCGTCCGCGCCGCGGAAATAGCCGCGCAGCAGGCTGTAGCGTTCGTCGCGCATTTCCTCGACGCGCCGCACGACCTTGCGCATCGGCACGCCGACCAGCACCAGCGTGTGCGACGCGAGCATCAGGCTGCCCTCGACGATCTCCGGAATCACCTCGGTCGCGCCGGCCGCGAGCAGCTTCTCGAGATCGGCATCGTCGACGGTGCGCACGATCGCCGGCAGCGTCGGCTCGAGTTCGTGCACGTGATGCAGCACGCGCAGCGCGGACGGCGTGTTCGCGTAGGTGATCGCCACCGCCGCCGCGCGGTGGATACCGGCCGCGAGCAGCGACTCGCGGCGCGCCGCGTCGCCGAACACGACCGATTCGCCTGCCGTCGCAGCCGCGCTCACGCGATCGGGGTCGAGGTCGAGCGCGACGTACGAAATGCCTTCCTGTTCGAGCATCCGCGCCAGGTTCTGACCCGCGCGGCCGTAGCCGCAGATAATCACGTGGCCGCGCTGCTTGAGGCTTTGCGTCGCGATCCGCGTCATCTGCAGCGACTGCTGCATCCATTCGGTCGACGACAGCCGCATCACGATCCGGTCGGCGTTCTGGATCAGGAACGGCGCCGCGAGCATCGACAGCAGCATCGACGCGAGGATCGCCTGCAGCAGCGTCGAATCGACGAGATGCCGGTCGAGGATCAGGTTCAGCAGCACGAAGCCGAATTCGCCGGCCTGCGCGAGCCCGATGCCGGTACGCATCGCGACGCCCGGTGTCGCGCCGAACAGCCGCGCGAGCCCGGCGATCATCGTCGCCTTGAACAGGATCTGCCCGACGAAGAAACCGAGCACGAGCAACGGGTGCTCCCAGATCACGCGCGGGTCGAGCAGCATCCCGGTCGTCACGAAGAACAGGCCGAGCAGCACGTCGCGGAACGGCTTGATGTCCTCCTCCACCTGATGGCGGAACGGCGTCTCGGAGATCAGCATCCCCGCGATGAACGCGCCGAGCGCGAGCGACAGGCCGAAGCGGTCGGTGATGAACGCGGCGCCGAGCGTGACGAGCAGCAGGTTCAGCACGAACAGTTCCTGCGAGCGGCGCCGCGCGACGACGTTGAGCCAGCGCGTCATGAAGCGCTGGCCGATGACCAGCAGCAGCGTGAGCGCGATCACGATCTTGACGGCCGCGAAGCCGAGCGTGATCGCGAGGTCCTTCGACGATTCGGCGCCGAACGCGGCGATCACGATCAGCAGCGGCACCACCGCGAGATCCTGGAACAGCAGCACGCCGAAGATGTTGCGGCCGTGCTCGGTCTCGATCTCGAGCCGCTCGGCGAGCATCTTCGACACGATCGCCGTCGACGACATCGCGAGCGCGCCGCCGAGCGCGATGCTGCCCTGCCACGTGATGTGCACCCAGCGCTCGAACAGCATGCCCAGCACGAGCGCAAGCACGAGCGTCGCGACGACCTGCAGCAGCCCGAGCCCGAACACGAGCCGCTGCATCGCCCTCAGCTTCGCCAGCGAGAACTCGAGGCCGATCGAAAACATCAGGAACACCACGCCGAATTCCGCGAGATGCTCGGCCCGTTCCAGATCCGCCGCGATGCCGAACGCATGCGGGCCGACCAGGATGCCGACGGTCAGGTAGCCGAGCATCGGCGGCAGGTTCAACGAACGGAATACGACGACGCCCACCACTGAGGCCAGCAGCAGCAGCAGGGTCATTTCGAGCGGGGAAATCACGGGCGAAGCGTCCTCGTTCGTCGGGGCCACGGCAATGCGGGCGCGGGTGGTGGCGGTGGTCAGGCGACCTCGGACGAGTCCGAAGGCCCGGCGCGGCGAACAAACGCCTTTGCTATACTCCGCGCATGATAGCGAAAATCAATGATGACCGGGCGCTCGCGCTCGCCCGCGACGTGCTCGACATCGAGGCGGACGCCGTGCGCGCGCTGCGCGACCAGCTCGACGGCGGCTTCGTCCAGGCCGTTGCGCTGCTGCTCGGCTGCCGCGGCCGCGTGGTGGTGTCCGGTATCGGCAAATCGGGGCATATCGCCCGCAAGATCGCGGCCACGCTGGCCAGCACCGGCACGCCGGCCTTCTTCGTCCACCCGGCCGAGGCCAGCCACGGCGACCTCGGGATGGTCACCTCCGACGACGTCTTCATCGGCATCTCCTATTCCGGCGAATCCGAAGAACTCGTGGCGATCCTGCCGCTCGTGAAGCGGATCGGCGCAAAGCTGATCGCGATCACGGGCCGCGCAGGGTCGAGCCTCGGCACGCTCGCCGACGTGAACCTGAACGCCGCGGTCTCGAAAGAGGCCTGCCCGATGAACCTCGCGCCCACCGCGAGCACGACCGCCGCGCTCGCGCTCGGCGACGCGCTCGCCGTGGCGGTGCTCGACGCGCGCGGCTTCGGCTCGGAAGATTTCGCGCGCTCGCACCCGGGTGGCGCACTCGGCCGGCGCCTGCTCACCTACGTGCGCGACGTGATGCGCTCGGGCGACGACGTCCCGTCCGTCGGGCTCGACGCGACGCTGTCGGACGCCCTGTTCCAGATCACCGCGAAGCGCCTCGGCATGACCGCCGTGGTCGATGCCGGCGGCAAGGTCGCGGGCATCTTCACCGATGGCGACCTGCGCCGCGTGCTCGCGCGCGACGGCGACTTCCGCACGCTGCCGATCACCGACGTGATGACGCGCGACCCGCGCACGGTTGCACCGGATCACCTGGCGGTCGAGGCCGTGGAACTGATGGAGCGCCACCGGATCAACCAGATGCTGGTGGTCGATGCCGACGGCGTGCTGATCGGCGCGCTGAACATGCACGACCTGTTTTCGAAGAAGGTGATCTGATGAGCGCAGCGCTGACTGCGGCCGAACGCGCGAGCCGCGTGAAGCTGATGATTTTCGACGTCGACGGTGTGCTGACCGACGGCGGCCTGCTGTTTACCGCGGCCGGCGACGCGATGAAGTCGTTCAATTCGCTCGACGGTCACGGCGTGAAACTGCTCGGCGAAGCCGGCATCGCGACCGCGATCATCACGGGCCGCCGCTCGGAGATCGTCGCGGCGCGCGCGAAGGAAATGAAGATCGCGCACCTGTTCCAGGGCGTCGAGAACAAGCTCACCGTGTTTGCCGACCTGATCGCCTCGCTCGGCCTCACCGCCGACCAGTGCGGCTACATGGGCGACGACTGGCCCGACCTGCCCGTGATGCTGCGCTGCGGCTTCGCGACTGCGCCCGCGAACGCGCACCCCGAGGTGATCGCCCGCGCGCACTGGGTGGCCGAGGCCCGCGGCGGCCACGGCGCCGTCCGCGAAGTCTGCGACGCGATCCTGCGCGCGCAGCGCCGCTACGACGCGCTGCTCGCGGCCGCCTGCGGAGCCTGACGGATGAACACGCATTTCCGCTGGACCCAGTTGCTGCCGCTCGCCGCGGTCGCCGCGCTCGCGGGCGTCACCTGGTGGCTGCTGCAGGCCACGCTGCCGCCGCCCGGCGAGGGCACCGTGCAGCCGAAGCGCCATACGCCCGACTATTTCGCGGACAACTTCTCGGTCACCGAGCTCGACCAGTCCGGCTCGACCCAGTACCGGCTGACGGCAGCGAAGCTGATTCATTACGAAGACACTGAAAACAGCGACCTGACCGCTCCGGCCATGCGCGCATTCCAGCCCGGCAAGCCGGTCGTGACGACCACCTCGAAGCGCGGCACCGTCAACGGCGACGTGTCGATCGTCGACCTGTACGACGACGCGCGCATCCTGCGCGCGGCCGGCGGCGGCGATCCGCAGATGCAGGCTGATTCCCAGCATTTCCGGATCTTCGTCAATGACGATGTGATCCAGACCGAAAAGCCGGTTAAACTTCAGCGCGGCCTGTCGCTCGTCAACGCGACCGACGGCATGAAGTACAACAACGTCACCCGGGTCATCGAGCTTTACGGCAACGTGCGCGGCACGATCGCCGCGCAGGACACGTCCGGCGGCTCGAAAAGTCAACCCAAGTGACGCATCCCTCACGTGACTGCATGAACGAATCGTTCCCTCGACAGATTTCCGGCGGCGCTGCGCGCGCCGTCCGCGCCGCGCTTGCCGCGACGCTCGTGGCGCTCCCGCTCATCGGGCTGGCGCCGCTCGCCCATGCCGAGAAGGCCGACCAAAGCAAGCCGATCAACGTCGAGGCCGACAACCTGACCTATGACGACCTGAAGCAGGTCACGGTCGCAACCGGCAACGTCGTGATTACGAAGGGCACGATCATCATCAAGGGCGATCGCGTCGAAGTGCGCCAGGACCCGGAAGGCTATCAGTACGCCACTTCGTTCGGCAGCGGCAAGAAGCACGCGACGTTCCGCCAGAAGCGCGAAGGCCTCGACGAGTACATCGACGGCGACGCCGAGCGCATCGACTACGACGGCAAGCAGGACCTGACCACGCTGACCACCGCCGCGACCGTGCGCCGACTGCAGGGTACGTCGACCATCGCCGATACCGTGCACGGCAGCGTGATCACGTACGACGGCCAGCGCGACTTCTACACCGCGAAGGGCGGCAAGGACGTCGCCGCGCCGGGCAACCCGAACGGCCGCGTGCGCGCGATGCTGTCGCCGAAGAACGGCGGCCCCGCGCCGCTGAACGGCGCGCCGGCAAAGCTGTCGCCGTCGACCACGATCCAGGGGGCGCCGGGCCAATGAACGCGCTACCGAACCGCCAGCCGGCCGGCACGACGAGCTCGCTCGTCGTCCGCAACCTGAAGAAGCGCTACGGCTCGCGCACGGTCGTCAAGGACGTGTCGCTCGACGTGAAGAGCGGCGAAGTCGTCGGCCTGCTCGGTCCGAACGGTGCCGGCAAGACCACGTCGTTCTACATGATCGTCGGCCTGGTGCCGCTCGATGCGGGCGAGATCTCGCTGAACGGCAGCTCGATCAGCCTGCTGCCGATCCACAAGCGTGCGTCGCTCGGCCTGTCGTACCTGCCGCAGGAAGCGTCCGTGTTCCGCAAGCTGACCGTCGAGGAGAACATCCGCGCGGTGCTCGAACTGCAGCACGGCGAAGACGGCAAGCGGCTGTCGAAGGACGCGATCTCGTCGCGCGCCGAAGCACTGCTCGACGAGCTGCAGATCGGCCACCTGCGCGAGAACCCCGCGCTGTCGCTGTCGGGCGGCGAGCGGCGCCGGGTCGAAATCGCGCGCGCGCTGGCCACCAACCCGAACTTCATCCTGCTCGACGAACCGTTCGCCGGCGTCGACCCGATCGCGGTGCTTGAGATCCAGAAGATCGTCAAGTTCCTGAAACAGCGCAACATCGGCGTGCTGATTACCGATCACAACGTCCGTGAAACGCTCGGCATCTGCGACCACGCCTACATCATCAGCGACGGCTCGGTGCTCGCCGCCGGTGCGCCGAGCGAAATCATCGAAAACGAAAGCGTACGCCGCGTGTACCTCGGCGAACACTTCCGGATGTAACTCCTCCTCGTGGCTGGCTGCACCCCGCCCGGCGTCGCCGCGCGGGGCCGCGCCCCGCTTCGCGGCCATGCCCGCGGCCGGGCGGCGCGCCGCGCGTAATCGCGGATGGCTCAACGCGCCTGGGTCGTGGCAAACTGCCGGTATGACTCCCTCCTTGCCATGAAAGCCAGCCTTCAACTCCGCCTGTCGCAACATCTGGCGCTGACGCCCCAGCTACAGCAGTCGATCCGGCTCCTGCAGTTGTCGACGCTCGAATTGCAGCAGGAAGTCGCGATGGCCGTCGCACAGAACCCGCTGCTCGAGAACGACGACGAATGGATCGCGAGCCCGCTGCGTGTCGCTGCGGACGGATCGTTGATCGCGCAGACGCCTCCCGCACAGAACACCGAGCCCGCTGCGACCAACGGCAGCAGTTCGTCGAGCGATCGTGCCGAGCGCGACGAGCCGGCCGGCGCGGACGAATACGACGGTTATGCATCCGGCGACGGCAACGACGGCCCGCAGTGGAACCTCGACGAATACGGCCGCTCGAGCGGCGCATCCGACGACGACGACCTCCCGCCGCTGCAGGTGCAGGAAGCGGCGACGTCGCTGCGCGACCATCTATCCGCGCAGTTGCGCGTCACGCAGGCCGGCCCGCGCGATCGCGCGCTCGTCATGTTCCTGATCGAATCGCTCGACGACGACGGCTACCTGACCGCCACGCTCGATGAAGTGCTCGCCGACCTGCCGCCCGAGCTGGAGATCGACTGCGACGAACTGAACGCGGCGCTCGCACTGCTGCACAGCTTCGATCCAGCCGGGGTCGGTGCCCGTTCGGCATCCGAATGCCTGAAGCTGCAGTTGCTGCGCCTCGATCCGTCCCCGACACGCACGCTCGCACTCGAGATCGTGTCGCAGCATCTCGAACTGCTCGCCGCCCGCGACTTCACGCGGCTGCGCAAGCACCTGAAGGCGAGCGACGACGCGCTGCGCGACGCGCACACGCTGATCCGCTCGCTGGAGCCGTTCCCCGGCGCCGCGTACGGCAAGGCCGAAGCCGACTACGTCGTGCCCGACATCATCGTGAAGAAGGCCGGCCAGGGATGGCTCGCGGAGCTCAATCCGGAAGTCATGCCGCGCCTGCGGATCAACAGCCTCTACGCGAACATCCTGCGCAACAGCCGCGGCGATCCGTCGGCCGGTTCGCTCAAGCAGCAGCTTCAGGAAGCACGCTGGCTGATCAAGAACATCCAGCAGCGTTTCGACACGATCCTGCGTGTCGCGCAGGCCATTGTCGAGCGTCAAAAGAACTTCTTTGCGCACGGTGAAATTGCCATGCGCCCCTTGGTTTTGCGGGAAATAGCTGATACGCTGGGCCTACACGAGTCGACTGTCAGCCGTGTGACAACCGGGAAGTACATGCTGACCCCGTTCGGGACGCTTGAATTTAAGTACTTCTTCGGATCTCACGTCTCGACCGACACCGGAGGCGCCGCTTCGTCGACAGCCATCCGAGCCCTCATCAAGCAACTGATAGGAGCTGAAGACCCAAAATCGCCACTTTCGGACAGCCGCATTGCCGAGCTGCTGGCAGAACAGGGTTTCGTGGTCGCGCGCCGCACGGTCGCGAAATATCGCGAAGCCCTCAAGATCCCGGCAGTGAATCTGCGCAAGTCTCTTTAAGCCTGCTGCCTGCCCGGCGGCAGGCGTGTCCCGACCACCGCGCACACGGGGAACAGGCCGGGCGACCTGTCCACGATACGCCGCCTTCGAGCGGCACGGGCAAGTCGACCGGAGCGCCGCCTCGATGCGGCCGGGTGGTCACTCGCTTGGAGAAGCACTATGAACCTGAAGATCAGTGGACATCATCTCGAAGTCACGCCTGCAATTCGCGAATACGTGATCACCAAGCTGGACCGGGTGCTACGGCATAGCGATCAGGTGATCGATGGCACTGTGATCCTCTCGGTCGACAACCACAAGGAAAAGGACAAGCAGCAGCGCGCGGAAATCAACCTGCACCTGAAGGGCAAGGACATCTTCGTCGAAAGCGCGAACGGTAACCTGTATGCAGCGATCGATCTGCTGATCGACAAGCTGGATCGCCAGGTCGTCAAGCACATGGAGCGCCTGCAAACGCACGCGCACGACCCGATCAAGCTGCAACCGTCGATCGACCAGATCGAACTGCCGCCGCAGTAAACGTCACCGCAACACGCACGCCGCCCGGTTCGCCGGGCGTTTTTTTTGCCACTCGGCGCGCAGGTGCAACCGGTCCGTCCGTGCTGCGCCATGCACGCGGCTGTGCTCTATAATGTTCCGGTTATCGCCGGGGGTGTTGGATGCGGTAGCTGCGTTGCACGTTGCCATGCCACATGCCTTGATATCGCCGAACATGGAAAATCAGTCCGCCGCCGCAAGGAGACCCCAGGCCGCCCAATCGCCTGCCAACATGAATCGCCTAGCCAAAATCCTGCCCATAGAGAACGTCGTCATCGACCTCTCGGTCACCAGCAAGAAACGCGTCTTCGAACAAGCCGGGCTGATGTTCGAGAATCAGAACGGCATCGGCCGCAGCACCGTCACGGACAACCTGTTCGCGCGCGAGCGCCTCGGTTCGACCGGGCTCGGCGAAGGTGTCGCGATTCCGCACGGCCGCATCAAGGGCCTCAAGCACCCGCTCGCCGCGTTCGTCCGGCTCGCCGATGCGATCCCGTTCGAAGCCCCCGACGGCCAGCCGGTCGGCCTCCTGATCTTCCTGCTCGTGCCCGAGCAAGCCACCCAGCAGCACCTCGAGATCCTGTCGGAAATCGCGCAACTGCTGTCCGATCGCGACGCGCGCGAGCGTCTGCACAACGAAACGGATATCGCCGAGTTGCATCGCCTGCTCACTCAGTGGCAACCTTGAGTTGATCCGGGCGGAATATTTTCCCGTACGCGGCGGCACACGCCGCCGTTCAGGGCCGCCCGGCGCCGGCCCGGCATGGCGACGTCCGTCGCCGCGCGCACGCACCGGCCCATTGGAGTGACGAGAGTCATGGATACGTCCAGCATCAACGCCCAGAGCATCTTCGACGACAACGCGGCCACGCTGAAACTGAGCTGGCTGACGGGGCATGAAGGCTGGGAGCGCGGCTTTTCGGCCGACACCGTCGGCAATGCAACCTCGAGCGCCGACCTCGTCGGCCACCTGAACCTGATCCACCCGAACCGGATCCAGGTGCTCGGCGAAGCCGAAATCGACTACTACCAGCGGCAAACCGACGAAGACCGCTCGCGCCACATGGCCGAGCTGATCGCGCTCGAACCGCCGTTCCTCGTCGTCGCCGGCGGTGCCGCGGCGCCGCCCGAACTCGTGCTGCGCTGTACGCGCTCGTCGACCCCGTTGTTCACCACGCCGATGTCGGCCGCCGCGGTGATCGACAGCCTGCGGCTCTACATGTCGCGCATCCTCGCACCGCGCGCGACGCTGCACGGCGTGTTCATCGACATCCTCGGGATGGGTGTGCTGCTGACCGGCGATTCGGGCCTCGGCAAGAGCGAACTCGGCCTCGAGCTGATCAGCCGCGGCCACGGCCTCGTCGCCGACGACGCGGTCGACTTCGTCCGACTTGGCCCCGATTTCGTCGAAGGGCGCTGCCCGCCGCTGCTGCAGAACCTGCTCGAAGTGCGCGGCCTCGGCCTGCTCGACATCAAGACGATCTTCGGCGAAACCGCCGTGCGGCGGAAAATGAAGCTGAAGCTGATCGTCCAGCTCGTGCGGCGCCCCGACGGCGAATTCCAGCGCCTGCCGCTCGAAAGCCAGACCGTCGACGTGCTCGGCCTGCCGATCAGCAAGGTCACGATCCAGGTGGCGGCCGGCCGCAACCTCGCGGTGCTCGTCGAGGCGGCCGTCCGGAACACGATCCTGCAGTTGCGCGGAATCGACACATTGCGAGATTTCATGGATCGGCAACGACTCGCGATGCAAGATCCCGACAGTCAGTTCCCCGGCAAACTGGTGTAACCCGCACGCGCCGGCCACGCAACGCCGACGCGTCGAGCCGGTGCTATGATGAAACGTCAGGATTCTCTGCTTCCCATGCGCATCGTCCTCATCACCGGCATCTCCGGCTCAGGCAAGTCCGTCGCGCTGAACGCGCTCGAAGACGCAGGCTATTACTGCGTCGACAACCTGCCGCCGCACGTGCTCCCCGAACTCGCCCGCTACCTCGCCGAGGATGGCAAGCGCCGGCTCGCTGTCGCGATCGACGCGCGCTCGAGCGCGTCGCTCGACGAAATGCCCGGCCTGATCCGCGACCTGTCGCGCGAGCACGACGTGCGCGTGCTGTTCCTCAATGCGAGCACCCAGGCGCTGATCCAGCGCTTCTCCGAGACGCGCCGCCGCCATCCGCTGTCCGGCTCGCTGTCGCACGATGCGGACGTCGGCCTGCTGTCGTCGCTCGAGGAGGCGATCGAGCGCGAACGCCTCCTCGTCGCGCCGCTCGCCGAATTCGGCCACCAGATCGACACCAGCACGCTGCGCGCGAACGCGCTGCGAACGTGGGTCAAGCGCTTCATCGAGCAGAAGAACAACGACCTGATGGTGATGTTCGAATCGTTCGGCTTCAAGCGCGGCGTGCCGCTCGACGCCGACCTGATGTTCGACGTGCGCGCGCTGCCGAATCCGTACTACGACCACCAGTTGCGCCCGCTCACCGGGCTCGACCAGCCGGTCATCGCCTTTCTCGACGCACTGCCGATCGTCCACCAGATGATCGACGACATCCATGCGTTCCTGATGAAATGGCTGCCGCACTTCCGCGATGACAACCGCAGCTACCTGACCGTCGCCATCGGCTGCACGGGCGGGCAGCATCGGTCGGTGTTCATCGCGGAAACGCTCGCCGCGCGCCTTGCGCACGACGCGAACGTGATCGTGCGGCATCGTGACGCGCCAGTGGATGTCGACGCGTCGTCGCGGCTCGTCTCCGAGGTCGACCGACCCTAGCGACGCCCGCCCCAACGCCCGCGCGCCATGTCCTCCCTATCGACCACCCTGATCGACCTGCCGCTGTTTCCGCTGCATACGGTGCTGTTTCCGGGGGGCCTGCTCCCGCTCAAGGTGTTCGAGGCGCGCTATCTCGACATGGCCCGCGCGTGCCTGCGCGACGACGCACCGTTCGGCGTGTGCCTGCTGAAGAGCGGGCCGGAAGTCGCGCAGGACGGCGCCGTGTCGGTACCCGAGACCATCGGCTGCATGGCGCGCATCACCGAGTGCGATACCGGTGAATTCGGCATGCTGTACCTGCAGGCGGTGGGCACGCAGCGTTTCGAGCTGCTGTCGTATCGCGTCGAAGGCAACGGGCTGCTGGTCGGCATCGCGGAGCCGCTGCCCGACGACATCCCGCTCGAAGGCGAGCAGTCGCTCGCGCAGTTCGGCTCGTGCGCCGAGGTGCTCGAGCGCATCATCGACGCGCTGAAGAAGTCCGATCCGGAGAAAATGCCGTTCGTCGAACCGTTCCGCCTCGACGATCCGAGCTGGGTGTCGAACCGGCTCGCGGAATTGCTGCCGCTCGACCTGCGCGCGCGGCAGAAGCTGATGGAGTTTCCGGACGTCGGCGCGCGCATCGACGCCGTGCACCACGTGCTGGACCGGCACGGCTGGCTATAGCACGCGCGGGACCTGTCGCTTTGCCCGAGCTGTCCGGGAGACGGCATCCCACGAGGGACTTTCTTCCTGGCGAAAAGGCGGGCCGGCGTTTTCCGCGGCGCCCCGAACAGCCACTTCGCGCCAGGCCGCCTCGGGGGACTTCCGTCGGGACGAAAAGCCACGAGCGTCCGACGTTTCCCGGAAAACGCGGCATGCGCCGCGCCCCTCCCCTCCTTTACAGCAGCGGCCCGCTCAGCGCATCGAGCAGCTTGCGCACGGGCGCCGGCACGCCATACGCGTCGAGCCGGCTCAGCGGCACCCAGGCGGTGTCCGCGTCCCGCGCGCCCGAAGGCAGGCCGCCACCGTCGGCCATGTCGCTCAGCCGCGGCTCGATCTCGAGCCGGAAATGCGTGAACGTGTGTGTGAGCGGCGCGAGCGGCACCGTGCCACCGCCGCCGAAGCCGCGTGCGAGTTCCGCGAGCGCGGCGTCGCCGTCCGCTTGCGGCAGGCTCCACAGCCCGCCCCAGATGCCGGTCGGCGGCCGCCGCTCGAGCAGCACGGCGTCACCGTCGCGCAGCACGAGCATCCAGGTCTTGCGGGTCGGCACGGCCTTCTTCGGCCGCGCGGCCGGCAGTTCGCGCTGGCGGCCCGTCGATTGCGCGACGCAGTCGCCCGCGAACGGGCAGCGTGCGCAATCGGGCTTGCCGCGTACGCACAGCGTCGCGCCGAGATCCATCAGGCCCTGCGTATACGCACTCACGTCGGCCGCGTTCGCGGCGTCGGGCAACAGCGATTCGGCGAGCGCCCACATGTCATTCTCGACGCGCTTCTCGCCCGGGAAGCCTTCGACGCCGAACACCCGCGCAAGCACGCGCTTCACGTTGCCGTCGAGGATCGTCGCGCGCGCGCCGTACGCGAACGATGCGATCGCCGCGGCCGTCGACCGGCCGATGCCCGGCAGTTCGGCCAGCGCGTCAGGCGTCGCCGGAAATGCCCCGCCATGCTCGGCGACGATGACCTGCGCGCAGCGATGCAGGTTGCGCGCGCGCGAGTAGTAGCCGAGCCCCGCCCAGAGCGCCATCACGTCGTCGGTCGGCGCGGCCGCGAGCGCGGCGACGTCGGGGTAGCGTTCGAGAAAGCGCGTGTAATACGGGATGACGGTCGATACCTGCGTCTGCTGCAGCATGATTTCCGACAGCCAGATCCGGTACGGATCACGGGTGTTTTGCCACGGCAGGTCGTGGCGGCCATGCTCGCGCTGCCACGCGACCAGGCGCGTGGCGAACGAGCGATGCAGCGGCGTGACGGGGAACGGAGCGGGGGCGATGCGGGGCGGCTTCAAGTTATCTAATCGTGGAAAAAGGTTTCAACGCTGGCAGGTCGGGCAGAAATAGGTCGACCGCTGACCCTGCACGATCTGGCGGATCGGCGTGTTGCATACGCGGCATGGCTGGCCCGCGCGGTCGTAGACGAAGCAGTCGAGCTGGAAATAGCCGCTTTCGCCGTTGCTGCCGACAAAATCGCGCAATGTGCTGCCGCCGCGCTCGATCGCGTCGGCTAGCGTCGCGCGCACGGCGTCGGCCAGCCGCTCGTAGCGCGGCAGCGACACCTTGCCGGCGGCCGTCGTCGGCCGGATGCCGGCGCGAAACAGGCTCTCCGACGCATAGATGTTGCCGACGCCGACGACCATGTCGCCCGCGAGCAGCGCCTGCTTGACCGACACGGTGCGCCCGCGCGTACGCGCGTACAGCAGCGCGCCGGTGAACGCCGGCGAGAACGGCTCGACGCCGAGGCTCGCGAGGAGCGGATGCACATGCACGTCGCCCGCTTCGCGCGGGTGCCACAGCACCGCGCCGAAGCGGCGCGGATCGCGGAACCGCAGCACGAATTCGTCGAAGATCCAGTCGATGTGGTCATGCTTCGCGGCGACCGGCACGCCGGCCGCGGGCAGCACGCGCAGCGTGCCCGTCATGCCGAGGTGGACGATGAACCAGCCCGCGTCGACCTCGAACAGCAGATACTTGCCGCGACGCTCGACGGCGAGCACCTCGCGCGCGCGCAACTGCTCGGCAAGCCCGGCCGGCACGGGCCAGCGCAGCATCTCGGTACGGACGTCGACACGCTCGACGCGGCGGCCCGCGACAAAGGGCTCGATGCCCCGGCGCGTGACTTCGACTTCTGGCAACTCTGGCATTGTTTGCGGGTCTGAGACTGGATTCACGATCGTGCGTGTATTGTAGCGAGCGCGTTACAATCGGTTGAAACATCGAACGGATTTCCATGACTCTGCCCTCGAAGCTGCTTCAGAAGCGCCCCGCCGCCGTGCGCGGCGCGCGCGCCTTCCCGGTCCGCCGTGCACTCGGTGCCGCGCTGTTTGCCGCCTGGACCCTCACCGCCTTCCCGGCCCACGCGCAGGATCCGGCATCGGACGACGCGGAGTCGCAGGGCGCGTTCGAGCATGTGATGCCGGACGAGAAAAAAGATCTCCCCGGTGTTCCGCTGACGAGCCAGATCGTCTACCAGGTGCTCGCCGCCGAGGTCGCGCTGCAGCGTAACCAGCCCGCGCCGGCCTACCAGACCTACCTCGCGCTCGCCCGCGACACGCGCGATCCGCGCATGGCGCAGCGCGCGACCGAGATCGCACTCGGCGCGCAGAGCCCGGCCGACGCGCTGTCCGCCGCGAACCTGTGGCGCCAGTACGCACCCGATTCGAATCGCGCATCGCAGGTCGATGCCGCGCTGCTGGTGCTCGCCGGCAAGCCGGCCGACGCGCAGCCGATGCTCGCGCGCGAGCTGGCCCGGGCGACCGGCGAGACGCGCGGCCCGGCGATCCTCGCGCTGCAGGCGCTGCTCGTGCGCGGCTCCGACCGCGTCGGCGGCCTCGCGGTGCTGAAGGACATGCTGAAGAACGACCTGAACCGGCCCGAAGCCCAGCTCGCGATCGCGCGCCAGCAGCTCGCGGTCGACGACAAGGACGGCGCCGCGCAATCGCTGAAGCAGGCGCTGCAACTCCGCCCCGACTACCTGCCGGCAGCCTTGATGCTGTCGCAGATGGGGCCGGCGGAACGCGCGGCGGGCATCGTATCGTTCGAGAAGTATGTTCAGCAGAATCCGAAGTCGCGCGATGCGCGGCTCGCGCTGTCGCAGCTCTATCTCGCCGACGATCGCCTCGACGACGCGCAGAAGCAGTTCGAGACGATGCGCAAGCTCGACGCGAAGGATCCGACGCCGCTGATGGCGCTCGCGCTGATCAAGATCCAGCAGAAGAAGCTCGACGAAGCGACGGTCTTCCTGAAGCAGTACGTCCAGCTCGGCGACAAGCAGCCGAACCTCGACGTCGGGCAGGGCTACATCTACCTCGCGCAGATCGCGATCGACCAGAACAACGACGCGCAGGCGTCGCAATGGCTCGACAAGGTCGACCAGACGAGCCAGCACTACCTCCCCGCGCAGATCACGCGCGCGCAGCTGCTGCAGAAACAGGGCAAGACCGACGAGGCGCGCAAGGTGCTCGACGACCTGCCGATCACGGATCCGCGCGATGCGGCCGTGGTCGCCCGCACCGACGCGTCGATCCTGTTCACCGCGAAGCGCTATCCGGAGGCCGAGGCACGGCTCGGGCAGGCGGTCCAGGACTTCCCCGACGATCCCGACCTGCGCTACGACTACGCGATGGCGGCCGAAAAGACCGGCCACTACACGACGATGGAAAAGCAGCTGCGCGAGCTGATCCGCACGCAGCCCGACAATCCGCAGGCGTACAACGCACTCGGCTACTCGCTCGCCGACCGCAACCAGCGGCTCCCCGAAGCCAGCAAGCTGATCGACAAGGCGATGACGCTCGCGCCGAACGACGCGTACATCATGGACAGCCTCGGCTGGGTGAAGTACCGGATGGGCGATACGGCCGGCGCGGCGAAGGTGCTGCGGCGCGCGTACGAACTGCAGCCGAACGCCGAGATCGGCGCGCATCTCGGCGAAGTGCTGTGGAAGAGCGGCGCGCAGGACGATGCGCGTTCCGCATGGCGTGACGCGCAGAAGCTCGAGCCGGACAACGACACGCTCGTGCAGACGCTGAAACGCCTCCAGATCAACGGTCTCTGATGCAGATGTTCCCGACGTTTTCCCTGTCCTTCCGCGCGCAGCGCACGCTGGCCGCAGCCGGCGCGGCACTCGTGCTCGCCGGCTGCGCGAGCACGCCGCCGTCGGCCAGCGCGCCGACCGGCGCGGCGCTGCAGACCGCCGCGACGCACGCTTACCATGGCCGCTTCGCGGTGCGGTACGACGACCGTCTCGGCAATCCGCAGAACGTGTACGGCAACTTCGACTGGCAGGAGCACGGCGACGACGTGTCGCTCGAACTGCGCAGCCCGCTCGGCCAGACGCTCGCGGTCGTGAAGTCGACGCCGCGCGCAGCGTCGCTCGAATTGCCGAACCGCCCGACCCAATATGCGCCCGACGTCGGCGACCTGATGCAGAAGACGCTCGGCTTCGAACTGCCGCTCGCGGGCCTGCGCTACTGGCTGCTGCCGACCGCCGCGCCCGCCACGCCTGCGCAGACGGAGCGCGATCCGGCCGACGGTACGCGCGTCAAGCAGATCCGCCAGGACGGCTGGACGATCGACTACCTTGCCTACGCGGATGCCCCGGCCACGGGCGTCAAACGCGTCAACCTCGTGCGCGCGACACCGCCGCTCGACATCAAGCTCGTGCTCGATCAGTGAGCACCCGCCCAGCCCAGACATACGCATGACCGATTCGACCCGCTCGCTGCGCAACTGCCTTGCGCCCGCGAAACTCAACCTGTTCCTGCACATCACCGGCCGCCGTCCGAACGGCTATCACGATCTGCAGAGCGTGTTCCAGTTGCTGAACTGGGGCGACACGCTACACTTCACGCTGCGCGATGACGGCCGCGTCGCGCGCGTGACCGACGTACCCGGCGTGCCCGAGGAAAGCGATCTCGTCGTGCGCGCAGCCAACCTGCTGAAAGCGCATACGGGCACCGTGCACGGTGTCGACATCGAGATCGACAAGTGCCTGCCGATGGGGGCCGGCCTCGGCGGCGGCAGCTCCGACGCGGCGACGACGCTGCTCGCGCTGAACCGCCTGTGGCAACTCGACCTGCCGCGCGCCGAGCTCCAGTCGCTCGCGGTAAAACTCGGCGCAGACGTCCCGTTTTTTATTTTTGGAAAAAATGCGTTCGCAGAGGGTATCGGAGAAGAATTAGCTGAGGTACAATTGCCGACTCGCTGGTTCTTGGTTGTAACGCCCCGCGTTCACGTCCCAACCGCTGAAATATTTTCAGATGAGTTGTTGACAAGAGATTCGAAGCGCGTCACAATTACGGACTTTCTTGCACAGCAAAGCAGCGACGCGGGATGGCCGGATAGTTTCGGTCGGAACGATATGCAGCAAGTTGTGACAAGTAAGTACGCGGAAGTTGCGCAGGTGGTCAAATGGTTGTATGATGTGACCCCCGCGAGGATGACCGGCTCCGGAGCAAGCGTGTTTGCAGCGTTTCGCAGCAAGCATGAGGCAGAAGCGGCGCAAGCCAAGCTGCCCACCGGTTGGAACGGTGCAGTTGCCGAGAGCCTGAACGAGCATCCGCTCTTCGCTTTCGCGTCATGAAGTTTTACTTTGCCGAACGGCCTACACAAGTTCGGTGAAGTTATCAGTTAAGTGTAGGGGAGTCGCCAAGTTGGTCAAGGCACCGGATTTTGATTCCGGCATGCGAGGGTTCGAGTCCTTCCTCCCCTGCCAAAAATTTTCCCGCATTTCCCGCCTAAGCCCGAAGCAGGTGCACGATGAGCAGCCATGACGGCCTGATGGTTTTTACTGGCAACGCGAATCCCGCGCTCGCCCAGGAAGTCGTCAATATCCTTGGAATTCCCCTCGGCAAAGCAATGGTCAGCCGTTTCTCCGACGGCGAGATCCAGGTCGAGATCCAGGAAAACGTGCGTGGCAAGGACGTCTTCGTCCTGCAATCCACGTGCGCACCGGCGAACGACAACCTGATGGAACTGATGATCATGGTCGATGCGCTCAAGCGCGCATCCGCCGGCCGGATCACTGCAGCCATCCCCTACTTCGGTTACGCCCGTCAGGATCGCCGCCCGCGTTCGGCGCGCGTCGCGATCTCGGCGAAGGTCGTCGCGAACATGCTGGAAATCGCCGGCGTCGAGCGGATCATCACGATGGATCTGCACGCCGACCAGATCCAAGGCTTCTTCGACATCCCGGTCGACAACATCTACGCAACGCCGATCCTGCTGGGTGACCTGCGCAAGCAGAACTACCCGGATCTGCTCGTCGTGTCGCCGGACGTCGGCGGCGTGGTGCGTGCTCGGGCACTCGCGAAGCAGCTCAACTGCGATCTCGCGATCATCGACAAGCGTCGCCCGAAGGCGAACGTCTCCGAAGTGATGAACATCATCGGTGAAGTCGAAGGTCGCACCTGCGTGATCATGGACGACATGGTCGATACGGCAGGCACGCTCTGCAAGGCCGCACAAGTGCTGAAAGAGCGCGGCGCGAAGCAGGTCTTCGCCTACGCGACGCACCCGGTGCTGTCGGGCGGCGCAGCTGATCGCATCGCCGCATCGGCGCTCGACGAGCTGGTTGTCACCGACACGATCCCGCTGTCCGCCGAATCGCTCGGCTGCTCGAAGATCCGTTCGCTGACCAGCGCGAGCCTGCTGGCCGAAACGTTCTCGCGGATCCGTCGCGGCGACTCGGTGATGTCGCTGTTCGCGGAATCCTGATCGCGAATCGACTGAACAAAGCATGCGCAGAAAGCGAAGCGGCAACGCTTCGCTTTTTGCACAATCGGACGGGATAGACGAAACCCTGTCCGTTTCATCGGGGGCCGCAGTCTGACGGCCCCGTTTTACTGCCTGGTCGCGGGCAGCTATTGGAGAATCACATGAAAGTCGTCGCTTTCGAGCGCCAAGAGCAAGGTACGGGTGCGAGCCGCCGCCTGCGCAACGCTGGTAAGACCACGGGTATCGTTTACGGTGGCGAAGCAGCCCCGCAAAAGATCGAACTCGATCACAACGCCCTGTGGCACGCCCTGAAGAAGGAAGCTTTCCACTCGTCGATCCTCGACCTCGAAGTGGCTGGCCAGTCGCAACAGGTTCTGCTGCGCGACGTGCAATACCACCCGTTCAAGCAACTGGTGCTGCACGTGGACTTCCAACGCGTTGACGCGAAGAAGAAGCTGCACACGAAGGCTCCGCTGCACTTCCTGAACGCTGAAATCAGCCCGGCCGTGAAGCTGTCGAGCGCGATCGTTTCGCACGTCGCGACGGAAATCGAAATCGAGTGCCTGCCGGCTGACCTGCCGGAGTTCCTCGAAGTCGACCTGTCGAAGATCGAAGCCGGTCAATCGCTGCACGCGAAGGACATCACGCTGCCGAAGGGCGTCGCGCTGGTCGCACACATCGACGCGGAAAACCCGGTTGTCGCATCGGCGACGGTCCCGGCTGGTGCCGTGTCGGACGCAGCAGAAGGCGAAACGCCGGCTGCCTAAGCGGGCTGCCAACGCGCCCCATCGATCCGTTTCACGAAACGGTCGACGCAACCCGCCGCGGCTTGCCCGGCGGGTTTTTCTTTTTCTGCGCCCAGGCGGCCGTTGCCGCCTTCGAAACGTCATGATCAAACTGATCGTCGGCCTCGGCAATCCCGGGGCGGAATACACCGCGACGCGCCACAACGCCGGCTTCTGGCTGATCGACCAGCTCGCCCGCGAAGCCGGCACGACGCTGCGCGACGAGCGCCGCTTCCACGGCTTCTACGCGAAAGCGCGCCTGCACGGCGAGGAAGTCCATCTGCTCGAGCCGCAAACCTACATGAACCGTTCCGGCCAGTCGGTCGTCGCGCTCGCGCAATTCTTCAAGATCCTGCCCGACCAGATCCTCGTCGCGCACGACGAGCTCGACCTGCCGCCCGGCACCGTGAAGCTGAAGCTCGGCGGCGGCAGCGGCGGCCACAACGGCCTGAAGGACATCACCGCACACCTGTCGTCGCAGCAGTACTGGCGGCTGCGGATCGGCATCGGCCATCCGCGCGACCTGATTCCGGAAAGTGCGCGCGCCGGCGCGAAGCCCGATGTCGCGAACTTCGTGCTGAAACCGCCGCGCCGCGAGGAACAGGACGTGATCGACGCGTCGATCGAACGCGCGCTCGCCGTGATGCCGATGGTCGTCAAGGGCGAACTCGACCGCGCGACGATGCAGCTGCATCGCAACTGACCGCATCGCACCGCTCCGGTGCATCGAGCCGTCCGGCGCCACCGGGCGGCCCCGCCCGCCCCACCCTGCGCGCACATGCGGTAATCTGGTCGCTTTGCCCGACAGGAGCCAAGCGGTGAGCCGTTACTGGAGCGACATCGTTCAGCAACTCGTGCCTTACGTGCCGGGCGAGCAGCCCGCGCTCGCACACCCCGTCAAGCTGAACACCAACGAGAATCCCTATCCGCCGTCGCCGCGCGTCGTCGCGGCAATCGCGCGCGAACTCGGCGAGACCGGCGACACGCTGCGCCGCTATCCCGACCCGGTTGCGCGCGCGCTGCGCGAAGCGGTCGCGGCGCATCACCGCATCAAGCCCGAGCAGGTGTTCGTCGGCAACGGCTCCGACGAGGTGCTCGCGCACACGTTCCAGGCGCTGCTCAAGCACGACCGGCCGCTGCGCTTCCCCGACATCACGTACAGCTTCTATCCGACCTATGCGCGCCTGTACGGCGTCCAGACGTCGATCGTGCCGCTCGCGGACGACTTCTCGATCCGCGTCGACGACTATCTCGACGATGCCGGCGGCGTACTGTTTCCGAACCCGAACGCACCGACCGGGCGCGCGCTGCCGCTTGCTGACGTCGAGCGGATCGCAGCCGCGAATCCGTCGTCGGTCGTCGTGATCGACGAGGCGTATGTCGACTTCGGCGCGCAGTCCGCGATTACGCTCATCGACCGCTACCCGAACCTGCTCGTCGTCCACACGACGTCGAAGGCGCGCTCGCTCGCGGGCATGCGCGTCGGCTTCGCGTTCGGCGATGCCGCGCTGATCGACGCGCTGAACCGTGTGAAGGACAGCTTCAACTCGTACCCGCTCGACCGGCTCGCGCAAGTTGCCGCGCAGGCCGCATATGAAGACATCGACTATTTCAACGCAACCTGCCGGCGCGTGATCGACAGCCGGACGCGTCTGACGCATGCGCTGGACGCGCTCGGCTTCGACATCGTGCCGTCGGCCGCGAATTTCGTGTTCGCGCGCCATCCCTCGCACGACGCGGGTGCGATTGCGGCGAAACTGAAGGAACGGGAGATTTTCGTGCGGCACTTCCGGCTGCCGCGGATCGACCAGCACCTGCGCATCACCGTCGGCACCGACGCCGAATGCGATGCGCTCGTCGCGGCGTTGCGCGAGCTGCTGGCCTGAACGGAAGAACCGGCGCCGGGCGGCACCGATCCGGATGCGTGACGGGCGTGCCGAAGGACTCGAGCGCGCGCGTCACCGCTGGGTCACGACGCGTCGTCGCCCTTTTCGGCGGTCAACGCGTGATACTTCTCCATCAATTGCGCGTGCGATTCGTCATGCTGCGGATCGCGCGGAATGCATTCGACCGGACACACCTGCTGGCACTGCGGTTCGTCGAAATGGCCGACGCACTCGGTGCACTTGTTCGGGTCGATCACGTAGATGTCCGGGCCCATCGAAATCGCGCCGTTCGGGCACTCGGGCTCGCACACGTCGCAATTGATGCACTCGTCGGTAATCATCAAAGCCATACTGATCTCACTTCTTCAGGCCGGTGGCCGGCTTCGCAACGAAACCGGCCGCCGCCGCATCACGCGGCAGGGCCTCCTATCGCAGCGACTTTCTCGGTCAGCCACTTCTCGACGGACGGGAACACGAACTTGCTGACATCGCCGCCCAACTGCGCGATTTCGCGCACGATCGTCCCCGAGATGAACTGGTACTGATCGGACGGCGTCATGAACATCGTCTCGACGTCGGGCAGCAGGTAGCGGTTCATCCCCGCCATCTGGAACTCATATTCGAAATCGGACACGGCGCGCAGGCCGCGCACGATCACGCGCGCATTGTTGGTGCGGACGAAATCCTTCAGGAGGCCGGTGAAACTCATCACCTTCACGTTCGGATAATGGCCGAGCACCTCGTTCGCAATCGTCAGACGTTCCTCGAGCGAGAAGAACGGCTTTTTCGCGCGGCTGTCGGCCACACCGACCACCAGCGTATCAAAAATGCTCGACGCACGCCGCACGAGGTCTTCGTGCCCGCGCGTCAGCGGATCGAACGTACCGGGATACACGGCGACTACCATGTCGCTCCTCCTGTCATCACGCAAACGGGATGGCAGCCGTGCGATGCGCACGCCGCTGCCGAGATGGGCATGCGTCGCCTTTGCGGCGCGCCGCCTCGTATGGAACGCGCATTATTCATCATTTTCGCGCCGCAGCAAATGATAGTGAACCGCACCGGCCTTGCCGTGCTTCACGACCTCCCAGCCGGCGAGCGCTTCGTGCGCGGCCGGATCGAGCTCCGCCCCCGTCTCGACGTACAGCGCGCCGCCCGCCGCGACGAGCGGCACCGCCAGCGCAATCGCGCGCTCGAGCGCGGCCTGATCGTCGAACGGCGGATCGAGAAACACGACGTCGAACGCGCCCGGCGTGAGCCCGGCCGCGAGCCGCAGCGCGTCCGCCTCCGCGACCTCGACCGCACGCGCGCCGAGCTTGTCCTTGATCGCACGCAGCTGCTGCGCCGCGCGCGGATGGCGCTCGACCATCACGACGCTCGTCGCGCCGCGCGACGCGGCCTCGAAACCGAGTGCGCCGGTACCTGCGAACAGGTCGAGGCAACGCCGGCCTTCGAGATCCTGGCCGAGCCAGTTGAACAGCGTCTCGCGCACGCGATCGGGCGTCGGCCGCAGGCCGTCGAGATCGAGCACCGCGAGCGGCGTGCGTTTCCAGTCACCGCCGATGATGCGGATCGTGTGCGGCTTGCCGCGGCCGGAAGGGGCCGCCGGGCGGCCGGGAGAGGAACGGGACATACGGAATATCGACGACGGAGGGACCGGGCGCGCGCGGGGGCGCACCGCTAAACAGGCGCACGTTACCACAGCGGCGACGCGCACTGGCGCGAGCGCCACGCCGCACTGATAAAATGCACGGTTTCGGCCGCCGTGCGCCGCGCCCGCGCGAACGCAGAACGGCCCGTCCGGTGCCCGCCCCTGGCGGCGGCCCGCCCTCTTCCCGACGTCAGACCATGTTCAGCTTCTTCAAACGATTCAAGAAAACGCAGGAGCCCGATCCGGCGGAATCGCAATCGGCCGACGCGCAGCAAACGGACGAACCGTCCGAAGCGCCCGCGGTCGAGGCCCCGCCCGCGGCCGACGTGCCGCAAGCGCCCGCGCAACCGGCCGCGCCGGCCGTCGTGATGACGGTCACGCCGACCAACGACGGCCGCGACGAAGTCGTCGAGACGGTCGAAATCGTCCCGCCGCCGCTGCAGGACGCCACCGCGAAGAAATCGTGGCTCGCGCGCCTGAAAACGGGGCTCGCCAAGACGGGCTCGAGCATCACCGGCGTGTTCGTCAACACGAAGATCGACGAGGATCTGTACGAGGAGCTCGAAACCGCGCTGCTGATGTCCGACGCGGGCGTCGATGCGACCGAGTACCTGCTCGGCGCGCTGCGCGAAAAGGTGCGCACGGGCCGCCTGACCGACCCGCAGCAGGTGAAATCCGCGCTGCACGACCTGCTCGTCGAGCTGCTGACGCCGCTCGAGAAATCGCTGATGCTCGGCCGCGCGCAGCCGCTCGTGATGATGATCACCGGCGTGAACGGTGCGGGCAAGACGACCAGCATCGGCAAGCTCGCGAAGCACCTGCAGAGCTTCGACCAGTCGGTGCTGCTGGCCGCGGGCGACACGTTCCGCGCGGCCGCGCGCGAACAGCTGGCGGTCTGGGGCGAGCGCAACAACGTGACGGTCGTGCAGCAGGAAAGCGGCGATCCGGCCGCGGTGATCTTCGACGCGGTCAGCGCCGCGCGCGCGCGCAAGATCGACGTGATGATGGCCGACACGGCCGGCCGCCTGCCGACGCAGCTCCACCTGATGGAAGAGCTGAAGAAGGTGAAGCGCGTGATCTCGAAGGCACACGACGGCGCGCCGCACGAAGTGCTGCTGGTGATCGACGCGAACACCGGCCAGAACGCGCTCACGCAGGTGAAGGCATTCGACGACGCGCTCGGCCTCACCGGCCTCATCGTCACGAAGCTCGACGGCACCGCGAAGGGCGGGATTCTCGCCGCGATCGCGCGGCAGCGCCCGGTGCCGGTCTACTTCATCGGCGTCGGCGAGAAGGTCGAGGATCTGCAGCCGTTCAGCGCGGTCGAATTCGCGGACGCGCTGCTCGGCTGAACATCGCCGGCACGCATCGCACAGGGCGCCTTCGGGCGCCCTTTTTCATGCGCGCCCGGTCATGCAGGCCGGGCGCGCCGCGCTCATTCGGCGTCGGGCTGCGCGCCGGGCTCGGCAGCCTTGAACGCATCGAGCGTCGACGCATGGTCGACGATGCGCTGGATCGTCGGATAGCGCGTCGTGTCGATCGAGAAGCGGTTCGCGTTGAACACCTGCGGCACGAGGCACACGTCGGCAAGCGTCGGCGTATCGCCGAAGCACAGCTTGCCGGTGCGCGGATCGCTCGCGAGACGCGTCTCGAGCGTCTCGAAACCGCCCTCGATCCAGTGCCGGTACCACGCGTTCTTCGCCTCTTCAGGCACCTTCAGCGTGTGCTTCAGGTACTTCAGCACGCGCAGGTTGTTGAGCGGATGGATTTCGCACGCGATCTGCAGCGCGACCGCGCGCACATACGCGCGATCGACCGGCTGCTTCGGCAGCAGCGCCGGTTCCGGATGGGTTTCCTCGAGATATTCGATGATCGCGAGCGACTGCTGCAGCGTCGCATCGCCGTCGGTCAGCGTCGGCACGACCGCATCCGGATTCAGCGCGCGGTACGCGTCCTTCAGTTGCTCGCCGCCGTCGCGCAGCATGTGCACGGGGACATAGTCGAACGGCAGCTGCTTCAGGTTCAGGGCGATCCGCACGCGGTACGACGCGGAACTGCGGAAATAGCTGTAGAGCTTCATGGGATGTCTCTCGTAGTCGTATTCGGCCGGCGACGGCACGGGCGCGGCGCAGCCGGCGCGCACCGCCGGGAATCAGAGTGTAGCGCGCCGCGCTGCGCGGCCTCGCTTGGCGGCGGCCGCACCCATGCGATACTCGGGGCATTCCTCACCGCTCACTGCGCGGCCCGATGCCGGCCGCCCGCCCCACGCCCCGATGACCGCTTCCCACGCTTCCGCCGCCGTTCCGTTCCCGTGCGCCCGCTTCATCAAGGAAATCGGCCGCGGCCCGCACGGCGCACGCGCGCTGTCCGCCGAGGACACGTTCGAGCTCTATCGCGCCATGCTCGACGCGCGCGTGTCGGACGTCGAACTCGGCGCGATCCTGATCGCCTATCGGCTGAAGGGCGAATCCGCCGACGAGCTGGCCGCGATGCTCGCCGCCGCGCAGGCGTCGTTCGAGCCGGTGCACGTGCAGGATGCCGCGTTCCGCCCCGTGTCGATCCCGAGCTACAACGGCGCGCGCAAGCAGCCGAACCTCGTGCCGCTGCTCGCGCTGCTGCTCGCACGCGAAGGCGTGCCGGTGCTCGTGCATGGCGTCGAGCAGGATCCGGGCCGCGTGACGAGCGCCGAGATCTTCTCGGCGTTGTCGCTCGCGCCGTCGGCGTCGCACGATGCAATCGAGGACATGCTCGCCGAGCGCCGCGTCGCGTTCGCGTCGATCGAGGTGCTGGCGCCGCGCATCGCACACCTGCTGTCGATGCGCCGCGTGCTTGGCGTGCGCAACTCGACGCACACGCTCGTGAAGATCCTGCAGCCGTTCGCGCCGGCCGGCCTGCGACTCGTCAACTACACGCACCCGCCATACCGCGACAGCCTGGCGCAATTGTTCCGCGATCATCCGGACGCCGCGTTCGGCGGCGCGCTGCTGGCACGCGGCACCGAGGGCGAGGCCGTTGCCGACACGCGGCGCCAGGTGCAGGTCGACTGGCTGCACGACGGCGTGTGCGACACGCTGATCGACGCAGAACGCTCGTCGACCGATGCGCCCGCTGTCGCCCTGCCCGAATCGCGCGACGCGGCCACGACGGCCGCGTGGACCGACGCCGTGTTGCGCGGCGAAGTGCCGGTGCCCGACACGGTCGCCCGGCAGGTCGCGACGATCGTGCAGATCGCCCGCATCGCACGCTGAAGGCACGCTCGCGAACCGGCCCCGCTTGCGGGGCATTTGACACGCGAGCGCATCCTGGCATAGAGTTGCCCTCATGCGTTCCTTTCCGAACACCCTCCGAATTACCTCCGGCCGCCTAGCGCGGCCGCTATCGCTACGACTAGCCTAAGGCTTTCGTAGCGCCGTGTGCTGTCCGCACGGTCCCTCCCAGCAGTTCCTCGCAGTACCCCTCTCGTAGTTTTTACAACCCGAAGTCGTCAGCATTCGTCCGTCTATCCGTCGGCCGACTCGCGAAGATCATCCGCATCCGCAGCGCGTTCACGTGCCGCGGAGCGAGGCAGCGCCAACCGTCGCCCATGCCGCCCGTCTTCGCTCGCGACTTGAGACCCGAGGTCCAGAAGATGCAGCGCAATCCGCAAGACAAGTACCGTCCGTTCGAGCCCGTCCGCCTCAATGGCCGCAAATGGCCGTCGCGCACCATCGAGCGCGCGCCCGTCTGGATGAGCACCGACCTGCGCGACGGCAACCAGTCGCTGATCGAGCCGATGAGCATCGAGCAGAAGCTCGAGTTCTTCGAGATGCTGGTCGCGATCGGGTTCAAGGAGATCGAAGTCGGTTTTCCGTCGGCGTCGCAAACCGACTTCGATTTCGTCCGCAAGCTGATCGACGACAAGCGGATTCCCGACGACGTGACGATCGAAGTGCTCGTGCAGGCGCGCGAGGACCTGATCGCCCGCACGTTCGATGCGCTCGAAGGCGTGCCGCGCGCGATCGTACACCTGTACAACGCGGTGTGCCCGTCGTTCCGCCGCATCGTGTTCGGGATGTCGAAGGCCGACGTGAAGGTGCTCGCGATCGACGGCACGCGCATCATCAAGGAGCACGCCGCCGCGCGCCCCGACACGCAGTGGACCTTCCAGTACTCGCCGGAAACCTTCAGCATGACCGAGCTGACGTTCGCACGCGAAATCTGCGACGCGGTCGCGCAGACGTGGCGTCCGACCCGCGATCACAAGATGATCGTCAACCTGCCGGCCACCGTCGAAGCCGCGAGCCCGAACGTGTTCGCCGACCAGATCGAGTGGATGGACCGCAACCTCGCGTATCGCGACAGCATCGTGCTGTCCGTGCATCCGCACAACGATCGCGGCACCGCGGTCGCGGCGGCCGAACTCGCGCTGCTCGCGGGCGCCGACCGCATCGAGGGCTGCCTGTTCGGCAATGGCGAACGCACCGGCAACGTCGACCTCGTCACGCTCGCGTTGAACCTCTACACGCAGGGCATCGATCCGGGCCTCGATTTCTCCGACATCGACGCCGTGCGCCGCGTCGTCGAACGCTGCAACCAGATTCCCGTGCATCCGCGCCATCCGTATGCGGGCGACCTCGTGTTCACCGCGTTCTCGGGCTCGCACCAGGACGCGATCCGCAAGGGCTTCGCGCAGCAGCGCCCCGATGCGGCCTGGGAAGTGCCGTACCTGCCGATCGACCCGGCCGACCTCGGCCGCAGCTATGACGCGGTGATCCGCGTGAACAGCCAGTCCGGCAAGGGCGGCGCGACGTTCCTGCTCGAACGCGGGATGGGCTTCACGCCGACGCGCCGCGTGCAGATCGAATTCAGCCATGCGGTGCAGACGCTCGCCGACGCGTCCGGCGAGGAAGTGACGGGCGACGCGATCTGCGCGCTGTTCGCGCGCGAATTCTTCGACACCGACGGGCCTGCCGCGCGACACGGCAACGGCGCACGCTGGCAGAACCGCGAGATCGCGGCAGCGCCCGCCGCAGATACGACGCCCGACGAGGCCGTGCGACGTTTTGCCGCGGCATTCGCGGCGGCCGCCGGCGCGGCGATCGACGTCGCATCGTGCGAATACGCACGCACGGCGGATGGACGGATCGCGGTATCGGTCGGCTGCCGGGTCGGCGATGCGCCGCTGCGGCACGGCGTCGGCCTGCACGCCGACGCGGCGAGCGCCGCGCGCGATGCGGTCGTCAGCGCGATCAACCGCTCGGCCTGGCACTGCGCGGATCGCCGCGCGGCGGCCTGAGCGGCAGGTTCCGTTTCAGGGTTCAAACGTCAGCGAGCGGGGCGTGACCGCCCGTGCGCCGCGCGATCCGCGCCGCACGAGGCAGCAAAAAACGGCCCAGAAGGCCGTTTCGGTCGGGACATGAAAAGGAGCGCCACGCGCGCTCATGTCTCGGTCGCGCACCGCGTCGCCTGCCACGCGAACAGGCTCCAGCGGCCCTGTTGGTGGGTGTGGACGGAGGTATAGGCAATCGGGAAGACCAGGCCGCCGTTGTTCGTTTCCATCTCGATCAACGCGCGCCCGGTGACGACGCAGGTTTCATCGCCGACGGGCAGCACGTCCTGCGACTGGATTTCGATCTGGCGATAGCGGCGGCGGCCGGCGACGATGGCGTCGATGAACTGCTGCTTGGTTTCGCGTTTGCCGTTGGTGTGTACGAAGAACACCTTGTCCGACAAAAGCGTGTCGAGCGCCTCGCCGTCCCCGTCCACCATCGCCCGGAACCGATCGCGCTCAAGCGCGCGGATCGCATCGACCACCTTCGCCATCGCCTGACTCCTCGGCAACGCGCACGCCGTGCGCGGGCGTGCGGATCAGAAGTTGTACTGCAAGTAGAACTGGTGGAAATTTATACCAGGATTCGGCTCTTTGATACCCGCGTTAGACACATGTTCAAAACGGTAGCCGACCTGATACTGTTGCCGTTGGCCGAACTGCACGCCCACGCCCCCCGTCGGCGCGAACTGGAACGCGGTCCCCAACGAGAAGTGATCCGAGATCGTCGGGTGCGTCAGCAGCCTGACGCCGCCGCCGGCCTCGATGAACGGGCGGATCTCCCCGGCGCTCTTGATGAAGCGGAACATCGGCGTCACGCCGAATTCGCCGATGTTGCCGTGGACGTTGCCGCCCGTGTGCCAGTAGCCGGCGTGCCCTTCCACGACGAACGCGAAGTGCCAGCCGCCGATTTCCCACCAGTTCCAGCCCGGATCCCACACCACGCCGAGATCGGCCTTGTCGACGCCGCGGCGATCCGAAAAACCGCCGCCCGCCTGAATCCCCCATCGATCCGCGCACGCCGCACCCGATCCGCCCAGGAGGGACGCCGCCAGCATCGCGTGCAGCGCAAGCCGGCTGCGGGGCCGGCGATTCTTCTTATTGTTCATCTGACACTCCAACTTTGTGGGTTGAATGGAGCCCGCCGCTTCGGCCGGCTCGAGCGAACTGAATGGTATGGTAAAGGACTTTTCGGATAGGCATCACAAAGCGAAATGGCTTCCTTCCGAAACGACAAAAATTGAAATCGTCTACTGATTGCCATCAGAAACAACGGCTTACGGAACTTCGCTTCGTCCGCTCTGTCGCAGAATAGACTATCGACTCGACTTGCTCGATAGAAAAAGCGGGAACTCCGATGCCCACGCTTGCTCTAAGGAATTAGCACTCGGTTTCCGGGAGTGCTAAGATGGCTCCCGGAATCTCATCCGAGACCGGGGGTTTGTCCCTGATTCCAAAGGAGTTTTTAGTGAGCAACGCCCTGACCCTCCCGAACACCCTGAGCCCCACGCCGGCCAAGGCCGCATCGGCAGGCTCGCTGGCGCTCGCAGCCCAATCGATGTTGCCCGGCCAGCTTGGCAACATCGACGCGTATATCCAGGCTGTCAATCGCATTCCGCTGCTGACGCCGGAAGAGGAACGCCAGTACGCGACCGAATTCCGCGAAAGCAACAACCTCGACTCGGCACGCCGCCTCGTGCTGTCGCACCTGCGGCTCGTCGTGTCGATCTCGCGCAACTATCTCGGCTACGGCCTGCCGCACGGCGACCTGATCCAGGAGGGCAACATCGGCCTGATGAAGGCCGTGAAGCGCTTCGATCCGGCCCAGAACGTGCGTCTCGTGTCGTACGCGATCCACTGGATCAAGGCCGAGATTCACGAGTACATCCTGCGCAACTGGCGCACGGTGAAGGTCGCGACGACGAAGGCACAGCGCAAGCTGTTCTTCAACCTGCGCAGCCACAAGAAGGGCCTGCAGGCGATGACGCCCGAGGAAATCGACGGCCTCGCGAAGGAACTCAACGTCAAGCGCGAAGACGTGACCGAAATGGAAACGCGCCTGTCGGGCGGCGACATCGCGCTCGAAGGGCAGGTCGAGGACGGCGAGGAATCGTACGCGCCGATCGCCTATCTGGCCGACTCGCACAATGAACCGACCGCCGTGCTGGCCGCGCGTCAGCGCGACACGCTGCAGACGGACGGCATCGCGCAGGCACTCGGCGCACTCGACGCGCGCAGCCGACGCATCATCGAGGCGCGCTGGCTGCACGTCGACGACGACGGCTCGGGCGGCTCGACGCTGCACGATCTGGCTGCCGAGTTCGGTGTGTCGGCGGAACGCATCCGCCAGATCGAAGCGAGCGCGATGAAAAAGATGCGCACTGCCCTCGCCGAATACGCATAAATCGCTGCGATTTAGAGCACTTCATCAAAAACCGCTGCCCGACCGGCAGCGGTTTTTTTTCGCCCGTCTTTTCCGCTGCTTTTCATTCGCTTCTTCGTTCGTTTTTCGGCTCGTTTCAGTGCGGATTATTTGACCTGATTCGTCAGGTAATAGGCCGTTTGGGGGCCCCTTCCCAGGGCTTCCGCATGAAGGCCCTTGTCAGGCAAGGCCCAGAACGGACTCGCGCATAGCGGTGTCCCATGCGGCGAGGTTGCGAATGTTTTTCAGGCTGACCTTTTTGGGCTGCTGCTGTTGTGCCAT
>NZ_NKFM01000034.1:0-39197 GCF_002223085.1 Burkholderia sp. HI2714
CGACTGGATGTGGACTTACAATCACGACCGCCCGAACATGGCCCTGGGCGGATTTACGCCGAAGCAGCGGCTGGCCATGGCCGCTTAGTTTCTACTTCTGAACCCCGTGGAAAACGGGGGGATTACCTGCGGACGCGTTGTACTAGAAAATCGACGATCGCGAACAATTCACATGCAGCGCGTCGACACGCTCGCTTGGATGCTAATTTTATAGACCGTCTTGATGCTCCGGCTCATGGACATCGAGGATTGAAGGTGACACGATCGCGGCGCGCAAGACAAACGCGGTGAGCTCGCGCGCCCGCTCGGCATCGATCGTTCGGGGTAACCTTGATTTCCGTGGAGTTCTCCGGTTAGAGCGCACTAGACTGCATGCGGGTTTGCGACCCAGCCCCATTAAATATTGGTTTAAAATCAAATGATTGTTGTCTGGGTGCCATGCTGGCGGGTTCGAGGCATACCGTCAAACAAACCGTGAATAAGAAATGAAAGCCCGGAAAAGGGCGCGCGAGTCGCCCGCAAGGTGATGCACCGTCATCGCAGTGCATGTCGGGTCAGTTGCCGACGCGAACCAGGCGAACTTCGTAGCAGCAGTCGCATGGCGCGTCGGCGGCACCGTCTCGGTGACGAACCAGATGCAATTCGAGGATCAGCCTTTGCGATATGAGCGCGGCCACTACCTTCTTGCCATGACACGTTCACGCAGGTTCAGCAATCGACGCTATATCAGGATCGACGGCCGATCTGGAATGAGTGTCGGACTGACCTTCGCCGCGACCATCCCCGCGTTGTAACGTGGTGAAGCGATTTCTGCCTCCTGCCCATGGTGGAGTATTCGCAACAGACTCGTCATCAAATTGTCGGTGAACCCCGTTCTGGCAATGTCCGGGCGATCTGTGCAAGGCGTCGCAGGGGAGTGAATACGAGCTAGCGATTACGCCGCTGTCTTGAGCGCAGGCACGGGCGCGGCGCCCGCCGCCTCATGCCCGGCAATCGCAAGCGCGAGCACAGGATTCAGGCTGTCCACCATGGCACTGGGAATCAGGATCGTCGCTCCGCGTTCCTTCGTCGTTTCGTAGATGATGTTCATCGCCCGCAACTGAAGCGCACCTGGATGATTTTCGTAGACCTGCGACGCTTCGACGAACTTGGCGGCGATTTCGGCCTCCGCCGAGCCGAGGATCACCCGTGCCTGCTTTTCGCGCTCGGCTTGCGCCTGGCGCGACATCGAATCCTGCAGCGCGACCGGGATCGCGACATCGCGGGTCTCGACCGAGCGGACGGTCACGCCCCATTCCACGGTCTTTCGGCCAATCTCGTCGCGCAAATGCATGTCGGCCGCCTTGCGATCCGACAACAATGCAGCCAGCATCGATGCCCCGATCATTTCCCGCAGGGAGGTTTGTGCAACGCGGTCAATGGCTTGCCGGTAGTCGGTGATGGCGAGCGCGGCTTTCTGCGCGTCATGGACGTGCCAGAAAATCACGGCGTCGACGTTGACAGGAACGGTGTCTTTGGTCAGCGCTTGTTCGGCGTTGAAGGCGGTGGTTTGAATACGTTCGTCGATGATCGCGACAACGTTGTCCAGGATTGGAATGATCATGAAGAAACCGGCACCCTTGACGCTTTGCAACTTGCCAATCCGAAGGATCACGAATTTTTCCCAGACGTTGGCGACCCGCACGGACAACGCGATCAGGACCGCGACGATAAAAAGGGAGACCGCGAGATACAGGTAGCCCCACGCGCCGGCGGCGAATGCCGCGAGGACGAACGCAGCCGATAAAACGAGTGTGATGGGATTCATGGTGAGGCTCCGTTTGGGTGACAACGACCTGTCGGATGAGCGATGAAGCGCGCCGCATTCAGGTCGTCTTGGGCATTCTGGCAACAGGGACAGAGGCCCTTGATGTGAGTGTGCGCGCCATTGCAGTGCCGATCGGTACGGTGCCGTACCTCGATCGAGCGAGTTGTGCCTGACTGACCGGGTGGCGAGGCATCGGGCGATCCGGGGTGTGAACGGCGGGCAGGTCACCACGAAACGTGCCCCGCAGACTGTTCTTCAGCGTACCGACTCGTCGGGCCGCCGCGACGCATGATGACGTTCGTCGTCATTTTCTGTCGGGAGCGGTTCATGAAATATCCGGTCTATATCACGCATCACGGGAATCCCCGCTATCGCGGCGCGCTTCCGGATTTTCCGGAAATCGATGTGGAGGGTGACTCGTATGGCGAGTTGCAGGCGGCTGCGGCGCGACAGGTCATGGCCTGCTATGACCGCTCCGCGCGTCTCGTGCCGCCGCCGACCACGGACATGGCGATGTTGCAGGCGTCGGATGTCGACCTGGGTAACGGAATCTGGCGGTTCTTCGATATCGACCTGACCGGCGTGACCTCGAGTTCCGTGCGGATCGCGCTGTGCCTGCCGAAGCGCATCGTGCGCGACATCGACATGACGGCGAGCGCGCTGCGCATGACTCGCGATGCGTTCGTGTCGATGGCGTGCACGAACGCCGCCGATCGATCCGCGCAGCATCGCGACGTGCGTTTTGAACCCGTCGCGAAATCGCTGTCGGAAGCGGGTTGATGGTGCGACGCACCGGGTATGACGCCGGACGGGTGGTGCGGTCATTGGGGAGAAGGTGCCTTGAAGATTCACGTTGCGCGTGTTTCGCGACGCCGGACATCGCCATGGAGCAATGCACGGCCGATTCGCGAGGAGTTCTTCGGCGATGAACGGCTTGCGCAGCATGCGGGCAGTCTGGCGCGTGCGCAGAAGGTACTTCCCAGTGCGCCCTCTGGCCCGTCTTTGGCGACGCGGCTGAAGGACAACGCGGATCATCTGCTGAAGGCGTACCGGAACACGGTGGCCGCGGATGCGCGCGGCGAGGAAATCACGCCGGCAGCGGAGTGGCTGCTCGACAACTACTATCTCGTCGCGGAGCAGGTGCGGCAGATCCGCGACGATCTTTCTCCGCGCTATTACCGGCAACTTCCCAAGCTCGGCAACGGGCCGTTTGCCGGTTATCCGCGCGTATTCGAGATCAACTGGTCGTTCGTCGCCCATACGGACAGCCGTTTCGATCCCGATATGCTATGCCGCTTCATGCTCGCCTATCAGGCCGTGGAACCGCTGACGATCGGCGAACTGTGGGCAGTGGCGATCACGCTGCGGATCGTCTTGATCGAAAACCTGCGGCGGCTCGCGGATCAGATCATCGACGACCGGCGCGCGCGACTCGACGCCGACGCGCTCGCGGATCGCCTGCTCGGCGAACGCGGGCAGGCGCGGGTGGAAACCGAGCCGCTCGTCGCCCGTTATGAGCAGGCCGTATTGCACGATGCGTTCGCGGTGCAATTGATTCAGCGGCTGCATGATCCCGATCCGGCCGTCGCGCCGGCGCTGGCGTGGCTGCATCGGCACCTGGCGGCGCGCGGCGCGACACCGGACCAGATCGTCACCTCCGTCAACCATCAGCAGGGCGCTGCCAGCCTGACCGTGCGCAACGTGATCACCAGCATGCGGCTGATTTCGGAGGTGGACTGGACCGATCTGTTCGAGCGCATCAGCCTGGTCGATCAGGTGCTGCGCAGCCATCCGGGCTTCGCGGAGATGGATTTCCCCACGCGCAACCTGTATCGCGACGCGGTGGAAGCGCTTGCCCGCGGCGCGCCCGTCAGCGAACTCGAGATTGCCCGCCGCGCCGTCGCCGATGCAGCGGCGCAAGGGGCGAGCCGCGTGCCGGCCGCCGGCGCGGTGCCGGCCCGCGAGACGGACCCCGGTTACTACCTGCTGGCGGACGGCCGCACCGCGTTCGAGGCGGAGATCGGCTATCGGCCGCCCGTTGCGTTGTGGTTGCGACGCCTGACGCGCCACGCCGGTCTCGGCGGCTATCTCGGCCGTATCGGGCTGATTGCGGCACTGCTGCTCACGGCCATGCTGGCGTGGCTCACTCGCATCGAGCCACCCGGTCACTGGTTGATCTGGCTCGGCGTCGCCGGCCTGCTACCCGCGCTCGATGCCGCGGTCGCGCTCGTCAATCGCGGCGTGATGCGCGATGTCGGCGCGAAGATCCTGCCCGGCCTCGCATTGCGCGACGGCATTCCGCCAGGCCTGCGCACGATGGTCGCCGTGCCGGTGCTGCTGACGACGGAAGCGGCGCTCGGCGAGCAGATCGAGCAACTGGAAATTCATCATCTGGCGAGCCCTGACGGCGCGCTTTACTTCGCATTGCTTTCCGACTGGGTGGACGCGCCCACCCCGCACGCAGACAGTGATGACGAACTGCTGGCATCCGCGACGGCGGGCATCGACCGGTTGAATCGCCTTTATCCGGCGGCGCCTGGCGAGGGCGAGCGCTTTCTGCTGCTGCACCGCAAGCGCGTGTGGAACGGCGGCGAACGGTGCTGGATGGGCTGGGAGCGCAAGCGCGGCAAGCTGCACGAGCTGAACCGGTTGCTGCGCGGGTCGTTGGACACGACGTTCGTCGCGCTGGCAGGCAGGCCGCCGCGCGTGCCGCCTGACGTGCGCTACGTGATCACGCTCGATGCCGATACGCGGCTGCTGCGCGATACCGTGCGCCGCCTGATCGGCAAGATGGCGCACCCGCTCAACCGGCCGATATTCGATTCGGCGAGCCGGCGCATCGTCGAAGGCTACGGCGTCCTTCAGCCGCGCGTCACGTCGTCCCTCGCAAGCGGCGACGAGGGGTCGCTGTTCCAGCGCGTGTCGTCGAGCGCGCACGGCATCGATCCCTACGTGTCGGCCGTATCGGATGTCTACCAGGACCTGTTCGACGAAGGCTCCTATGCGGGCAAGGGCATCTACGACGTCGATGCGTTCGAGGCGGTGCTCGCCGGCCGCGTGCCGGAGAACACGGTGCTCAGTCACGATCTGTTCGAAGGCATTTTCGCGCGGGCCGGGCTGGCGTCGGATGTCGAGGTCGTCGAAGCGTCGCCGTCCCGCTACGACGTCGCGGCGGGACGCCTGCACCGGTGGGCGCGCGGGGACTGGCAGCTCCTGCCTTGGTTGATTTTCGGCCACGAACGGCTGACGGCGGTCGGCCGCTGGAAGATGCTGGACAACCTGCGCCGCACGCTCACGGCGCCCGCCATGCTGATCGCGCTACTGGTCGGATGGATGCTGCCGCTCCCCGTATCGCTCGGCTGGAGCGCCTTCGTGCTGGTGACGATCGCGTTGCCGTTCCTGTTGCCCGTATTGAGCGGACTGGTGCCGCGCTGGCGGCGCGCGCATGTCAGGATGACGACGCGCAGCGTGCTCCATGCGTGGTCGATGGAGCTACGCTTCGCGTTGACGCGGTTCGGCCTGTCGATCGTCATGCTGCCGCAGCAGGCGTGGTCGATGGGCGACGCGATCGCGCGCACGCTGTTTCGCTTGGGGATCAGCCGTCGCCACCTGCTCGAATGGACGACAGCGGCCGCAGCGGGCGCGAGCGACCGTCGGACCCTCGCGTCCACCTATCTGCAAATGCGCGGCGGCGTGACGCTCGCGCTGCTTGCCGCGGCTGCCAGCCTGACGGCGGGCTGGCGCTTCGATCGTCATACGGGCTGGCTGGCCGTGCCGTTCGTACTCATCTGGCTTGCCGCGCCGGCGGTCGCGTATTGGCTGAGCCGTGCACCACGGCCGGCAGGCGAACTGGCGGTGACCCCGCACGATGCGCGTCAACTGCGGCGCGACGCGCGCCGGACCTGGCGTTATTTCGAGACGTTCGTGACGGCGGACGAGCAGATGCTGCCGCCGGACAATTTCCAGGAGGACCCGAAGCCCGTTTGCGCGCACCGGACATCGCCCACCAATATCGGGCTGTACCTGTTGTCCGTCGTCAGCGCCCGCGAGTTCGGCTGGCTCGGCACGCTGGACGCGGTGTCGCGGCTGGAGGCGACGCTCGCGACGATGCGGCTGATGTCGCGCTATCGTGGCCATTTCTACAACTGGTACGACACGCGCGACCTGCGGCCTCTCGAGCCGCGGTATGTATCGTCGGTCGACAGCGGCAATCTTGCCGGGCACCTGATCGCGCTCGGCAACGGTTGCCGGGCGTGGGCGAATCAGCCCGCTGGCGTGGGACGGCAGGCCGCGCACGAAGGGATCGGCGATACGCTGGCGCTGTTGCGCAAGGCCGTGTGCCGAAATGGCAACGCCCGGACGGCCTTGCACGGCGAATTCGAGCGGGCCGCGACCGAGCTTGAGGACACGCTCGCCGCGACGGATGGCCGCGCCGCGACGGAATGGAACGCGATCACGATCCTCGCTGCGACAGTCGCCGACGTCGCGCGCGCCCTGATGGACGAGGTCGGCCGGGTGCGGGGCGGCGACGTCGACGACGTGCTGTTCTGGGCGCAGGCGCTGGAGCACGGGGTGCAAGGGCATTGTCGTGACGCGACGCGCACGCCGGACGAAGCGGACGTGCTGAACAAGCGTCTTCAGGTGCTGGCCGATTCCGCGTTGCAGATGGCCTATGCGATGGAGTTCGGCTTTCTGCTCGACCCGGTGCGGAACCTGCTTTCGATCGGCTACGCCGTGGCCGACGGGCAGCGCGATCCGGGCAACTACGACCTGCTGGCGTCGGAGGCTCGCCTGGCGAGCTTCGTCGCGATCGCGAAAGGGGATGTCCCGGCGCGCCACTGGTTCCGGCTAGGCCGCCTGGCGACGCCGATCGGGCACGGCGCCGCGCTGGTCTCGTGGTCGGGATCGATGTTCGAATACCTGATGCCGTCGCTCGTGATGCGCGCGCCGGACAGCAGCCTGCTCGCGCGGACCAACCACCTGGTGGTGCGTCGGCAGATCGCCTACGGCGACGGGCTGCGGCTGCCGTGGGGCATGTCCGAGTCGGCGTACAACACGCGCGACATCGAGCTGACCTATCAGTATTCGAGTTTCGGCGTGCCGGAGCTGGGGCTCAAGCGCGATCTCGACCAGAATCTGGTGGTCGCGCCCTATGCGACCGCGCTGGCGGCGATGGTCGCGCCGCATGCCGCCGCGTGCAACTTCGAACGGCTGCGCACGGCCGGCGCGTGCGGGCGCTTCGGCTTCTACGAAGCACTCGACTATACGCCCGCGCGCGTGCCGGAAGGCGTGCCGGTTGCCATCGTGCAGGCGTTCATGGCGCATCACCAGGGCATGTCGATCGTGGCGATCGCCAATGCGTTGCTGGGCGGGCGTATTCGCACCTTCTTCCATGCGGAACCGGCCGTTCGAGCCACCGAGCTGCTGTTGCAGGAGCGGGTGCCGGGCCGGGTCGCGGCAGGGCGGCCGCGGGTCGACACGCGCCCCGCCGGCAGGATGCATGGGATCGATGCCGGCGTCGCGCGGCGCCTGCTGTCCGCGAACGATCCCGCCCCCGTCACGCATCTTCTGTCCAACGGCCGCTATGCCGTGATGCTCACGGCCGCGGGGTCCGGCTACAGCCGTCGCGACGATCTGGCCGTTACGCGCTGGCGGGAGGACGCGACGCGCGACGATTGGGGCAGCTATCTGTATCTGCGAGACGCCGAGAGCGGCGACGTGTGGTCGGCCACGTGGCAGCCCACTGGTGTGGTGCCGGACAGCTACGACGTGACGTTCACCGAGGATCGCGCCGAATTCGTGCGTCGCGACGGCACCTTGACGACGTCGCTCGAGGTGGTGGTATCCGCCGAGGACGACGCAGAGGTGCGTCGGGTGTCGGTAGCCAACACGGGCACCCGGCCGCGCGTGATCGAATTCACGTCGTACGCGGAAATCGTGCTCGCGCCGGCCGCCGCCGATCACGCGCATCCCGCATTCTCGAAGCTGTTCATCGAGACCGAGTACATGCCGGCGTCCGGCGCCATCCTGGCGACGCGCCGCAAGCGCGCGCCGAACGAGGCGGAGGTTTGGGCCGCTCATCTGGCGGTGACTGCCGGCGAAACCGTCGGCGCGGAAGAATTCGATACCGATCGATTGCGTGTCATCGGACGCGGACGCAGCGTTCGCTTGCCGCTTGCGCTGACTGAACGGCGTGCACTGAGTGCTTCCGAAGGCGCGGTGCTGGACGCGGCGTTCACGTTGCGGCGGCAACTGCGCATCGAGCCGGGCGCGAAGGCGAGCATCGTCTACTGGACCATCGTCGCGGATTCGCGCGCGCAGTTGCTCGATCTGGTCGACAAGCATCGCGACGGCGAATCGTTCGCGCGTGCGGCGATGCTCGCGTGGACCCAGGCGCAGGTGCAGCTGCGGCACAGCGCGGTGAGCCTCGACGAGGCCGCGTTGTTCCAGCAGCTGGCCGGATACATGCTCTACAGCGATGCGTCGATGCGGCCGGGCTCCGCGGCGCTGCTGCGCCATGCGGCGGCGATATCGGCGGCGGGAGGCGTGGGCGCGTCGCCGTTATGGACGCATGGCGTATCGGGGGATCTGCCGATACTGCTGGTCCGGATCGACGACATCGAGCACATCGCCATGGTGCGGCAGTTGATTCGCGCGCACGAGTACTGGCGGATGAAGCGGCTCGAGGTCGATCTGGTCATCATTAACGAGCGCGCGGCGTCGTATGTGCAGGATTTGCAGGCGGCGCTCGAGGGGCTGGTGCGGCCCCGGCAGCCGTCGGGCGAAGCCGGACGCGGCAGTATTTTCGTGCTGCGCGAGGACCTGATGGCGGTGGCGGCGCGCGCGCTGTTTCCCGCCGTTGCGCGGGCCGTGCTCGCCGCGCGCAATGGCCGGCTGGTGGATCAATTGCGGCGCCTCGGGGCTTCGCCGCTGCCCGCGCGCCCGGATGCCGCGAGCCCGCCGCTGCTACTGCCCGCGATTCCGTCACCGAATGGCGCACAGGCCGGCGCCGGTCTCGAATACTTCAACGGCATCGGCGGTTTCGCGCGCGGCGGCCGCGAATACGTCGTGATCCTGCAGCCCGGTCAATGCACGCCGATGCCGTGGGTCAACGTCGTCGCGAATCCGTCGTGCGGCTTCCTGACATCGGCGGAGGGGGGCGGCTATACCTGGGTGACGAACAGCCGCGAGCATCCGCTGACGCCGTGGTCGAACGACCCGGTCACCGATCCGCCGAGCGAAGTGTTCTACATCCGCGACGACGAGACGGGCGTGCGCTGGGGGCCGCAGGCGGGTTCGATCGGCGACGACGCGCCGAGCGCGAGCGCTTTCGTGGCGAGTCATGGCCAGGGCTACAGCCGGTTTGCGCATTCCGCCGTCGACGTCGCCGTCGAGTTGCTGCAGTTCGTGCCGCTGGCCGATCCTGTCAAGATTTCCCGCCTGACGTTGCGCAACCTGTCGAGTCGGCGCCGCCGGCTGTCCGTCGCCACCTATGCGGAGTGGGCGCTGGGGGCGTCGCGCAGCGCCGCGGCGCCACACACCGCGAGCGAGATCGATCCGCCGACCGGCGCGCTGTTTGCCCGCAACGACTGGAGTCAGGTGTATCGCGGCAGAGTGGCGTTCGTCGATTTATGCGGGCTGCAAACCTCGTGGAGCGCGGACCGGCGCGAGTTCATCGGCCGCAATGGCGTCCTGAGCGATCCCGCCGGTTTTCCGGGCAGGGCCGGCGCGTCGCCGTTGTCGGGCCGCGTCGGCACCGGGCTCGACCCGTGTGCCGCGTTGCAGACCACGGTCGATCTCGAACCCGGCGGCAGCGTCGAAATCGTCTTGCTGCTCGGCGAAGGCGCTGACGCGGCAACGGCGCGACAGTTGATCGCGCATTACCGTCAGGCGGATCTCGACGCGATATTCGCCGCCGTGACGGCGTTCTGGGACGAGACGCTCGGCGCCGTTCAGGTCGAAACGCCCGATCGCGCGATGGATCTGATGCTGAATCGCTGGCTGCTGTACCAGACGCTGTCGTGCCGGATCTGGGCGCGTGCGGGCTTCTATCAGGCGAGCGGCGCGTACGGTTTTCGCGACCAGCTGCAGGACGGCATGGCGCTCGCGGTCGCCCGCCCAGCCCTGACGCGCGAGCATCTGCTGCGGGCGGCGGCGCGCCAGTTTCCCGAGGGCGACATGCAGCACTGGTGGCTGCCCGAAAGCGGCAGCGGCGTACGCACGCGGATCTCCGACGATCGCGTCTGGCTCGCCCATGCGGTTGCGCACTACGTCGACGTCAGCGGCGACCGCGCGATTCTCGATGCGTCGATCCCGTTCATCGACGGGCGACCGCTGGCCGCCGACGAGCACGACGCGTTCTTCATTCCACGCGTCTCGGAAACGAGCGCGTCGCTGTTCGAGCATTGCGTGCGCGGGCTGGAGTCGAGTCTCGCGCAGGTCGGCGAGCATGGCCTGCCGCTGTTCGGCACGGGCGACTGGAACGACGGCATGAACCGGGTCGGCGAGGCCGGGCGGGGCGAAAGCGTCTGGCTCGGGTGGTTCCTGCATGCGACGCTCACGGCGTTCGCTCCGCTCGCCACGGCGCGCGGCTCGGGCGAACTGGCGGCGCGCTGGCTGACGCGCGCCGGCGTGTTGCGCGAAGCGCTTGCCGATGCGGGGTGGGATGGCGAGTGGTATCGGCGTGGCTACTTCGACGACGGTACGCCGCTCGGCTCGGCCGGCAACGCCGAATGTGCGATCGACGCGATCGCGCAGTCGTGGAGCGTGCTGTCGGGCGCGGCGGACCCGGCGCGCGCCGCGCAGGCAATGGACGCGCTGGAAGCGCGGCTGATCCGCCGCGACGATGGCTTGGCATTGCTGTTTGCGCCGCCGTTCGATCAATCGCCGGTCGATCCCGGCTATATCAAGGGTTATCCGCCGGGCATCCGGGAAAACGGTGGCCAGTACACGCATGCGGCCACGTGGTCGGTGCTTGCGTTTGCGCAAATGGGTGACGGAGATCGCGCCGCGAAGCTGTTCGCGCTGCTCAATCCGGTCAATCGCAGTCGCACGCGCAGCGGCGCGAATCGTTATCGGGTGGAACCGTACGTGGTCGCGGCCGACGTCTATTCGGTCGCGCCGCATGTCGGCCGTGGCGGATGGACCTGGTACACCGGCTCGGCGGGCTGGCTATATCGTGCGGGCATCGAAGGCCTGCTCGGCCTGCGCAGGCATGGCGACATGCTGTCCATTCAACCGTGCATACCGCGATCCTGGCCGGGCTTCAGGGCAACGCTGCGCCACGGGGCGTCGCACTACGACATCGTCGTCGAGAATCCGGACGACGTCAGCGGCGGCGTGTCCCGCCTCGTCGTGGATGGCGTGCGGCTCGCCGCCGGAGAAGCGATGGTGCGACTCGTGGACGACGGTCGGCGTCACAGCGTGGTCGTGACGCTGGGGGCGGCGCAAGCGGTGCTTCTGTGAGGCGCCGGGGCGGCATCCGGGCCGGTACGTTAGCGGACGGACTGCGCGCGATTCACCGCCCATCATGAACCGACGTCCCGAATTTCATCGGGATGTCAGCGCATGGGCTTCCGTGCGTCGTGCCGGATCGGACGGCGCGGCGGCAACCCGAGGGGATGATCATGAGAAAGCTACATTCCATGGCAGTCGAGATGGCGATCGTCACGTTGACGATCGTCGTGCTGGCGGGTTGCGGCGGTATGTCTCGCCGCGGAACGGATACCGTGATCGGGGCGGGTGTCGGTGGCGTCGCCGGCGCGGTCCTGACGGGCGGCAGTGCGTTGGGCACGGTGGGCGGCGCGGCCGTCGGCGGCGTTGTCGGCAACCAGGTCGGGAAATAGGCCGGCCGACGGGTAGGGAATCGGCACGCGCACTCGCCGTCGCGGCGAAGCGCGCGCGGATACATGCGTGACCCGGAGTGCGACCGGTATGTCGGCATTTCTCCTGAACGGCGAGCTGAGGCTGTCCTGGTGGCAGCTTGCGGGGGTCGTGTTCGTGCTCACGCATGTCACCATCATCAGCGTGACCGTGTACCTGCACCGCTGTCAGGCGCATCGGGCGCTGGATCTGCGCCCGTGCGCCAGCCACTTCTTCCGGTTCTGGCTGTGGTTGACGACCGGCATGCTGACCCTGCAGTGGGTCGCGGTGCATCGCAAGCATCACGCGAGAAGCGAGACCCCGGAGGATCCGCATAGCCCGCGAACCCGTGGCCTCGCGACCGTGCTGCTTCGCGGCGCGGAACTGTACCGGGAGGAAGTGCGGAACGAGGAAACGCTGCGCCGGTATGGATCGGGTACGCCCGACGACTGGCTCGAGCGCCACGTCTATGCCCGCTATCCGAATCTCGGCGTCGGGCTGCTCGCCGTGATCGACGTCGGGTTGTTCGGGCTCCCCGGCGTGGCGGCGTGGGCGATCCAGATGATGTGGATTCCGTTCTGGGCCGGTGGCGTGATCAACGGTTGCGGCCACTTCGGCGGTTATCGGAATTTTGCGACGCCCGATGCGAGCACCAACATTTTCCCGCTGGGCATCCTGATCGGCGGGGAAGAACTGCATAACAATCACCACGCATACGTGACGTCCGCCAGGCTGTCGAACCGATGGTTCGAGTTCGACATCGGCTGGCTGTACATCCGCCTGCTGGCGGCGTTGAGACTGGCGACCGTTCGGCGCGTCGCTACGAAGCCGCGCCTGCTCCCGAACAAGGCAGTGGTCGACGACGCAACGCTGCAAGCGGTCATCCGCAACCGGCATGCGGTGATGGCAGCCTATGCGCGCATGCTCGAACCCGCCTGCCGGCGCGAACTGCGCCGCATCAAGGACATGAGCCGCGACGACAAGCGCGCGTTCGCGCTCGCCATGAAACGCTGGTTGCGCCAGGCCTGGGGCCATCGGGGCAAGCCCGATCTGCGGCCGCTGACGAGCCAAAATGCCAATCGGCGAATGCGCGTGTACGTCGATATGTACGAGGCGTTGCTCGAGCTATGGACGTGGTCGCACGCATCGCACGAGCAATTGCTGGTTCAGTTGCAGGATTGGTGCCGTTGCGCGGAGCAGAGCGGCATCAAGGCGATTGCCGATTTCTCGATGCGCCTGCGCCGGTATGCGTGATCCCGGCATGCCGGTGACCCGCCATGCGGGACCGGCATGCCACAGCGTGCGGCGCAAGCGCCGCTCATCTCGCCCGATTGTCTGGGTGCGAATAACGCCACTTGCTTGCATTGGAATTGATGCCGGCATCCTGGCGGATGCGCTTTTCGGCGCGTTCGACGTCGGCACGGGCCAGATCATCCCGCTGCTTTTGCCGGGTCGCGTCATCGCGCCGATCGATTGAGGTGCCTGAGTGATATTTCATGGATCGCTCCTGAGTGAGGTGTGCTCGCGTCGCAAGACGTCGCGTCGAGCCGGATGTGGCGGACGGATCAGATCGCCGTGGGGGCGATCTTGCCGTCCACGATGTCCTTGCCGAATTGCATCGCCAGGTCGAGTGCGAGCGCCGCCGTTTGCGGAGCGCCATGCTCGAAAATGGTCGAGTAACGCGGTGCCGTTGCGGAGGTTGCCGGAATCGTGTCGATGCGCACGACTGAAGCAAAACGCTTCGGGCCGGGAGCGTGGGGATCGCCGAACGGCGGGAAAAGCATTTGTGAATAGACGCGGAGTTCATGTCCGCGATATTCGAGCGTGGGGATGGTCATGATTTGCTCCTGACAGAGCAACGATTGGCGCCGAAGGATTCAAGGGCGCCGATGCCTTGACAACAAACCGGCAGGTATCTTCAGTGTGCGCGCTCGACAATGGTTTCGCAATAACAATATCGGATACCGAAGCATATTTTCGATGCGGGTCAATCAGCGAGTTGCGGTGCGGTTGCGGAAGAATTCGCTTCCAAATAGTCGATACCGTACAGACCGACGCGCGTCGCCCGGGTCACGATGAACTCAACACCGAGGAGGCCGCCATGTGCATCCCACTTTCACCCGAGGTCGTCGAGACCCTCAAATCGCTTGATCGGGTTCGCGATTGCCAGGCTGATATTCCACGCGCCATAGCCGATGAACTGCTGACCCACGGGCTTGCATACGAGTTGCGCACCGGCGGTTCGATCAACATGACGGCGGCAGGCCGTCTGTGGCTGAATCGGTGTGCGGATTTGCGCGCATGCGTTGACCAGGCGAGACCGGATTTTGTCCTGTACAACGATCCATGGATCCATGAGGCAATGATGAAAACCCAATCTACACGATGGTTTGCGCTGGACCAATACGCGCCCATTCGCGACGGATGGTATGAAGTGCGACTGGTGAGCGGCGACACGGCGTTTGCGAAGTTTGGCGATGGCGAATGGACGGAAAAGCCGATGCTTACCTTTACGCGCTGGCGAGGCTTGCGCTCCGATCCAGCCAAGTCGGGCGATGCAGTGGATGCGACCGCAGATGCGACCGCGGCGAAAGGTGTCCGGGACGCGTGGGACGCGTTCTTTCCCGGCGTGGGAAACGAGCAGCACAAGCCGCTTGCCGCTGCGCATGGCGACCACCCCCGACGCATTGAGGCATCGTGACGGTCAGTCGGGAAGCGGGTATCGCCGGATGTTGCCTGCACGCGCCGTCAACATCCAGTGAATCCGCATCACGTTGCCCGATCGCGCGGCGCTACGGAACCGTTCGAGCGCCCCCCTACGGCCGCTTCCTGAATTGCTCTTTCGCGTCACCGAATGACGCTTGTGTCTTTCCGACGACCTGCTCGACCGTGCCCTGCATTCTGGTCGATCGATTTCCCATGATCCTGCCGACCATTTCCTTCAGTCTGCCTTTCGCTTCCGCGATGCGGCCTCTCACCTGATCCCTGTTCATCACACTGCTCCTTGACATGGGTCGCCTGCTTGATCGGTACGAAACCTGGAACCATCGAAGCGTCGTATCGGGCGCTTTACGCGGAACAACCGGTGCGCCCGAAGACACACTGAGCGCAATCGCGATGGAAGTCGGTACGATGCCGTACGCGGATCGCCGCCGGTGCGCCAGCGTATGCATGCGGGCGGCGGTTGGATCGATCGCCGCGAAGCCAGGTTGAGAAGGTTGTCTGTTTTTGCAGGCTTGGTACGCTTTCGTACCGCATTCGCCTGTGTGTAGCGTCAGGGGTATCCACGAACAACCTGGGGTGAATCATGCAGCGACGAACATTTCTATGGGGTACGCCGGGATCGATCCTGGCTATCGGCCTCGCGGTCTCGGGATGCACGACGACCGGTACATCCGACGCCAGTGGTCACCAGACCGACAAGCGCCACACCATCGATGCAGGCGTCGACTCGACCCTCGCACGCCTTTACACGACCGCCAAAGGCTCGCGTGAACTCGTCGGCAAGGCGCGCGGCGTGCTGGTATTCCCGTCGGTCATCGCGGCCGGCTTCTTCGTCGGCGGCCAGTACGGCGAAGGCTCGCTGCGCGTTGCCGGCAGCACGGTCGGTTACTACAGCACCACGACCGGCTCGATCGGCCTGCAGATCGGTGCGCAATCGAAAGCCATCATTTTCCTGTTCATGACCGAGGATGCGCTTGGTCGCTTCCGTAACAGCGAAGGCTGGTCGGTGGGCGGCGACGCATCGGTGGCAGTACTGAAAGTCGGCGCGAACGGCAATGTCGACACCAGCACCGCGACCGCGCCGATCGAAGCATTCGTACTGACGAACAACGGATTGATGGCCGGCGTGACGCTGGAAGGCACGAAGGTCACCCGGCTCAAGTCGCTGTAACGAGCGGCGGACGCGGGGCGGCTTGGTCTTCATTGGTTGTTTTCATTCTTGCGGAGGGCGTATGCACATTCTCACGAGCGCGGGCCCACTGGTTTCGCTGATCGCCGGCATTCTGATTCTGGTGGTGCCCCGTCTGTTGAATTACATCGTGGCGATCTACCTCATCGTCATCGGGTTGCTCGGGCTGTTCGGAGGACATCTCCACTGAACCGAGCCTCTCGCGAAAAAGCAGGTGACGAAACTCGCGGGCGGCGCCCGCGATCTCCGACTGTCGACGTGCCCCTGAGCGTTCGCGACGGGGCCCGGATTGCCTGCGTGGCAGTTGCCGCCAATCCGGACCGGGGGTTCTTCCGGTAACGTGCGGCGCTCCAGGCTCTCGAGCCATGCGTGGAATCTGACGGTATTGCCCCGGACATAGGCGCGGGCCGACCGCGCCATCTTCACGCTCCGGAGCGCAACGAGGGCAGCCTGCCACCCGCTGACGGGCGTGGGCCGGCGCATCGCACGACTCTGAGCGCGTGGTGGCTGAAGCGGGCTGCATGCGCTATGGAGTCGATCGGCATGCCGTTCCCGGACGCGGGCTCGCGTCGGAACGCTTTTGCTCCGCGGTGCGCGGTTGCTCGCGCGCGTTCGGGTTCGTCAGCCTCGGCTTTTCGGGGGCAATGGGCATTCCGTCATCGGTCGCGGTATCTTGCGCATATTTCCGATGCTGTTGCGGCGTGCCGCGGGCTTTCCGAGTCAGGTCGTTCATGAGCTTCTCCGGTGAATGCCGCTTCGCATGGATCCGGCCGCTCGAACCGGAGCACGGCGAGACCATCGGCAGTGTGTCGGCGCGTTGTGGCGCCGAGCGCGTATCGGCATCGGCAGCGCATGCGCGCGTGCCGACCCAGAATGGACGAGCGAACAGCGGAAGTCGGTACAGTGGCGGCTGGCGTCGCTTCGGACCGGCACGCCGATGATTTGCGCCGATGTCCGCGATAATCCGCACGCGTCCGGTACGTTGCCGGACAGACTCCATGCGTGCGTCCGCCTACATTGATTTCGAAAGAGTCGATGCACGTCCCGAACCGGGTGCATCGAGCACGTGTCCTGCATGTAGGAGCAGGACGACTGACTCCCCGGCTCCTCCGGCATTCGAGATACGGCACCGCCCATTTCGACGCGACAGGCGGCGAACGGCGCGTGCGCGCGTCGACGTGGAAGCGCACGGGAGCGTATCGACGGACACATCGGTTCGATTGCATTCGATGGCCATCGTTGCGAGCGCACTGCGCCATGACCCGCCGGATGATTGATTGAGGAGAGACGACATGTCACTGGGACTTCTTCTACTGATCGTTGTCGTGCTGCTGATGGTCGGGGTGATCCCGACCTGGCGCTACAGCAACGGCTGGGGGTATGGTCCAAGCGGATTGCTGGGCTTGGTATTGGTCGTGTTACTCATCCTGATGCTGCTGGGCAGGCTGTGACGCGGGACATCATCGGCGCTGCAGGTTCATGGGAAGACTGCCGCCCGACACCGCGAGTGTCGGGTGTGGCATCCCGCCGAATCGTTCGACCCGCGTACGCATCGCGCCACCGCGCCCGCGCTGGATCTCACGCATAGCGACGCATGAGCGGCGCGGCTGAAATGCCGTGCAGCACGATCGACATGGCGATGATGGCCAGTACCCATGGAACCAGCGGCAACAGTTGCGCACGCGGCCCTTGCTCGAGGGCCAGCATCAGGTAATACAGGGAACCCACGCCGCGAATGCCGAACCAGCTGATCAGCCGGCGCTGGTGGCGCGACGCCTGGGATCCTATCAGCGCGAGCCCGGTGGCCGCCGGCCGGATGACGAACAGCAGGGTCGCGACCACGGCCGCGTCGGCCCAGGTGAGCATGTCAACCCAATAGCGGGAGACGAGCGCGCCGATCAGCAGGATCAGCACGGCTTCGGCGATGTGTTCGAGCTCGATCGTGAATCCCATGACCGACTCCGCGACGAAGGCATGGGCTTTGTCGGGATCGGTGGCGGTGGCCTCGACATCCTCGCTGTCCACGATGCCGACCGTCTCCTTCGACGTCTTCCGGCCGCTCGTTCGATGCTCGACACGCCGCATCGCGACGCCCGCGGCGAACACGGCCAGGAACCCGTAGCCATGAATGGCGAGCGTCACGCCGTACGACAGCATGATCAGGCCCAGCGCGAAGAACCCTTCGAGGCCGAGCGCCTGTCCGTGGCGGCTGCGCAGGAATGCGACGAGCCGGGCGGTGGCGAAGCCGAGCAGCCAGCCGGCGCCCACGCCGGAGGTGATACCCCATGCAATGCCGCCGAGCATGCTCCAGTGAAGCTCCGACATCGTGCCAGACCCGCACGCAAGCAGGCCGATCACCGCGCAAGGGTAGGCGGTGCCGTCGTTGATCCCGCCTTCGCCGGACAACGAAAAACGCACCAGTTCGACGTCACCCGCGTCGCGTACGCCGACGTCATGAGCGAGCACGGGATCCGTCGGCGCGATCATCGCGCCCAGCAGTACCGCGACGCCGAGACTCAAATGCAGCACCAGCATGCCGAGCGCGGCGATCGACGCGACGGTGAAGATCATCGCGACGACGCCAAGCCGAATCGGCAGCATCCAGCGGCGATCGGCGGGCGGGACACGCAGCCTCAGGCCGATCGCGAACAGCGAGATCAGCAAGCCGATTTCGGCCGCGATGCGCAAGTGCGTGACGTCGTCCGGCAATGTCAGCGACAAGAAGCCGAGGCCGGCCGGTCCGATCAGAAAGCCGATCCCGAGATACACCATGGCCGCGCTCAGCGGCAGACGCTTGAGCGACGACCCGATGAGTCCCATGAAAATCAGCAGGGCTCCGAAGATGAGGCATCCGATGGTTTCGGTCAATTTGAATGTCCTGCGTGGGTAACGTCGCGCTCGCCGCGCGTCGAGCGTCGAACGCAGGTCGCCATGCGGTGTCGTTCAGGCGGCACGCGGCACGCGCGGGACGGCACACACCGGACTGGGCGTCGATGCCTTGCATTCGTCGCACAATATCGCTCCGGTCGTACCACGTTCGCAGCGAGTCGATTCGGCGTCTGTCCGATGGCGGACAAAGAACCGGGCGCAACCGTCGCAACCATCGCGATCGAAATGACGCGTGGCCGCGGCTGACGCAGCCGGGAAAGTGCACACGAAGCGGCATGCACCCATGTACGGTAGCGGGCAGAGCGGTGCAGTGCTTCGTCATAGATTGTTCGCCGATCCTCGTGACAACTGGAGCATGGCCATGGCGCATACAGCAATCGAGGGAGATCTGCGTTCACTTGAACGACTCGTTGCACGCGTCACGCTCGGTGAGCCTGCGCCATGGGCTCTCTGGCGCATTCGGCTGGAATCGATCCTGGAACACGGCTGCGTGACACCCTCGGAGCGCATGCATCTCGTCAGCATCATCGCCCTTCTCCTCATGCTCGAGCGTCGAGCGGGCAAGCTGGCCGCGCATTGAGCACGGCCGCCGCGTCGCGCGTTCGAGGGGGGCGCGGCGGCGCCCGCCATCCGCCGGGCGCGTGGCGGTAGTCATGGTTCGCGCTCGAACGAGAATGGCGGCTGGGGCCCATACAGGAGGCATGTTGAATCCCGCTACATCCGACCCGCCGGGCGCGCCAGCCGCGATGCCCGTCAGTCCGCTGGCAGGCCGGCTCGCGCCTTACGCGCTGTGGATCGACGTTCCCCGCCTCGTGACCGCGTACTACACTGATATGCCGGACCCGGCAGTCCCGGCGCAACGCGTGACGTTCGGCACGTCGGGACACCGGGGTTCCGCGTTGACCCGCAGCTTCAACGAGTGGCATGTCCTCGCGATCACGCAGGCGATCTGCCGGTATCGACGTTCGCACGGCATCCACGGTCCGGTGTTTGTCGGCATCGATACGCATGCGCTTTCCGAACCGGCGCAGGCGAGCGTGCTTGAAGTGCTGGCTGCCAATGGCGTCGAGGTCATGCTGGCGCCACCGGGTGAATACACGCCCACGCCGGCCGTTTCGCGCGCGATCCTGACGTACAACCGGGGACGCAATGCCGGGTTCGCCGACGGCGTCGTCGTGACGCCGTCGCACAATCCGCCGGACAACGGCGGCATCAAGTACAACCAGGCGACCGGCGGCCCGGCCGGGGAAGCCGTCACCCGATGGATCGAAGCGGCCGCGAACGATCTGCTCGAGGCGCGGCTCGCGGGGGTGAGCCGCGCCTCGTTGTCGACGGCATCGAATGCCGCCACGACGCACCGGTACGACTTCCTCGCGGCGTATGTCGACGACCTGGCCAGCGTCATCGACATGGACATCCTGCGCGGCGCGCCGATCCGGCTCGGCGTCGATCCGCTCGGCGGCGCCGGCGTGCACTACTGGGGTGCGATTGCCGAGCGTTACCAACTGAATCTCGCGATCGTCAGCGAGGAAGTCGATCCGACTTTTCGCTTCATGAGCGTCGACTGGGACGGGCGGATCCGCATGGATCCGTCGTCGCCGTATGCGATGCAGAGCCTGATCGCGCGGAAAGACCAATTCGATGTCGCGTTTGCGTGCGATACCGACCACGACCGGCACGGGATCGTCACACGCAGCGACGGTTTGCTGCCGCCCAATCACTATCTCGCGGTGCTCGTCGACTATCTGCTCGCGCATCGGCCGAAATGGCCCGCTCGCGCGGCGGTCGGCAAGTCGGTCGTCTGCAGCGAGATGATCGATCGTGTCGCCCGCGCACACGATCGCGCAATCTACGAAGTGCCCGTCGGCTTCAAGTGGTTCGTCGGCGGATTGCTCGACGGCACGCTGGGGTTCGCCGGCGAGGAGAGTGCGGGGGCCACGTGCCTGCAGCTCGACGGGCAACCCTGGACGACCGACAAGGACGGCATCGTTCCCGCGTTGCTGTCGGCCGAAATCACGATCCGAACCGGCCGCGATCCGGCGGAGCATTACCGTGACCTGGCGCACCGCTTCGGCGCGCCCGCCGAACGGAGGGTACAGGCCGCAGCCACACCTAAGCAGCGCGCGCTGCTGGCGCGGCTAACGCCGCATCAGTTCACGCAGACCGAACTGGCGGGAGAGGCGATCGTCCGGATACTCGATCGGGCGCCGGGCAATCGGGCCGCGATCGGGGGCATCAAGGTGATGACGGAGCACGGCTGGTTTGCCGCGCGGCCGTCAGGTACCGAAGATCTCTACCGGATCTATGCGGAGAGCTTCAACGGAGAGGATCACGTGGCGCGCATCGTGTCCGATGCGCAGTCGATGGTCGACGCGGTGCTCGAAGCAGGCACGCGCAATGCCGGTGGCGGCTCGAACGCCTGATACGCGCATGGGCCGCCCAACGGTCACGCGAGCAGTTTCAGTGCGCGGTCGCAGACGTTCTCGACCGTGAAGCCGAAATCGCGCATCAGCTCGGCGCCCGGCGCCGACGCGCCGAAACCCGCAATGCCGAGTACGTCGCCACGATCGCCGACATAGCGGTGCCAGCCTTGCGACACGCCCGCTTCGATCGCCAGCCGCGCACCGACCGACTTCGGTAGCACGGCGTCCTGATACGACTGGGGCTGAGCGTCGAACAATCTCCAGCAGGGCAGCGACACCACCCGAACCGCCACGCCGCGCGCGAGCAACTCGGCGTGCGCTGCCAGCGCGAGCCCGACTTCCGAGCCTGTCGCGATCAGGATCAGCGCGGGGCGACCGTCGGGGGCATCGGCGAGCACGTAGCCGCCGCGCCGCAAGCCCTCTGCCGGCGCGAACCGGAGGCGATCGATGGTCGGCACGTCCTGGCGGGTCAGGATCAGCGCGGTCGGCCGTTCTCGCGCTTCGAGCGCCACGCGCCACGCGACGGCCGTTTCGTTGGCATCGGCCGGTCGAATCACCAGCAGGCCCGGGACCGCACGCAGGCCGGCAAGCTGTTCCATCGGCTGATGCGTCGCACCGTCCTCGCCGACGGCGAGGCTGTCGTGCGTGAACACGTAGATCACCTGCAGACGCATCAATGCGGCGAGCCGGATCGGTGGACGCATGTAGTCGGAAAAGATCAGGAAGGTCGCGCCGAACGGCACGATGCCGCCGTGGGCCGCCAGGCCGTTCAGGATCGCGCCCATTGCATGCTCGCGCACGCCGAAATGCAGATTGCGGCCGCTGCGGCTCCAGCCGCCGCCGTCGGAACCTTGCCGGTCGAGCGCGTTCATGCCGGCGGCCTCGAAATCGCCGTGCCCGGTCAGCGCGGTGAAGGTGGAGGGATTCAGATCGGCGGAGCCGCCGATGAGCGACGGGACGCGGGGGGCGAGGGCGTTCAGCACCTTGCCGGATGCGACCCGCGTCGCCATGCCTTTCGGATCGGCCGGAAAGACCGGGATATCGCGGTCCCAACTGTCGGGCAGCGCGCCGCGCACCGAGCTCAGCAGCATCTCCGCCAGCTCGGGAAACGCGCGCGCATAGGCTGCGAACAAGGTGTTCCAGTGCGCTTCCCGTATTTGCCCCTCCGCCAGCGCCCGGCGAAAATGCGCGAGCGCCGGTGCGGGGATATGAAACGCGGGATCGGGCGGCCAGCCGAGGTTGTGCTTGGTCAGACGCACCTCGGCGTCGCCGAGCGGCGATCCGTGAGCCTGGTAGGTGTCTTGCCGGTTGGGCGAGCCGTAGCCGAGATGTGTGCGCACGAGGATCAACGACGGACGCCGCTGCTCGGCACGTGCGGCGAGCAGCGCCGCGTCGATGGCGGCAAGGTCGTTGCCGTCGTCGACCGTTTCCGTATGCCAGCCGTAGGCGTCGAACCGTTGCGGGCGATCTTCGGTGAAGGTGATCGCGGTGCCGGCGGATAGCGTGACGCGATTGTCGTCGTACAGGCAGATCAGCTTGCCGAGCCGGAGATGGCCGGCAAGCGATGCGGCTTCCGCCGCGACGCCTTCCATCAGGTCGCCGTCGCTGACGAGTACATAGGTGTGGTGATCCACGATCTCGAAACCGGGGCGGTTGTAGCACGCGGCGAGCCGCGTTTCCGCCATCGCCATGCCGACGGCGTTGGCGAGGCCCTGGCCGAGCGGGCCGGTGGTCGTCTCGACGCCCGGCGTGAGGCCACGCTCCGGATGGCCGGGCGTGAGGCTGCCCGATTGCCGGAAGCGGACGATCTGATCGAGCGGCAGGTCGTAACCGGTGAGGTGAAGCAGGCTGTACAGCAGCATCGAACCATGTCCGGCCGACAGGATGAAGCGATCGCGATCGAGCCACGCCGGATTGACGGGGTGATGCTTGAGATGGCGCATCCATAGCGCATAGGCCATCGGTGCGGCGCCGAGCGGCAAGCCTGGATGTCCGCTCGCTGCTTTCTGCACGGCATCGATCGACAGGAAGCGCAGCGTATTGATGCAGAGCGCATCGAGTGCCGAACCTTCGGTTGGCGGGAAATCGGTTGAGGTCATGCAGCTGCTCCCTGGCGTCCTGTCACGCGATATCCCGCATGGAAGGGGGTTGCGTTGGCTACCCGTTGCGCGGGTCAGCGTTATCGGTCTCCGTGCCAATAGCCGTGCTTGCCGTAGAACTCGTGCAACTCGATCTCGTAGCTGCGATGAACGAGCTGCGAGTCGTCGTATGGAGGGCTCTGGCGGATCGCGTCGCGCGTGAGCGTGGTCGATACCGTTTCCGTGGGCCAGTCCACCTGGTCGAGCCAGTGAGTCGCGATCAGCACTTCCTTGCCGGTCGACCACCAGCTCGACGTGTCGATTGCCAGATAGCGGATCACCCAGGCTTCATCGTCGTAAATGAAGTCGGACACGTGACCGATATGTCCGTCCTTGGCTTCGAGCCGATATCCGTCGACCTCGCCGGTGCTGCGCAGATGCGTATCCGCCGCTGTGCCGGCCGGCGCGGTGTGCGGGAGAAGCGGATCGCCCGCGTCGGCGTCCTGCGACGGCCCGGCGGGATCGAAAGCAGGGTATGCGCCCATTCCCCAAAGGTTCGGGCCACCCCAGTAGGTCGGGTAGTTGTAGTAACGCAGGTACTCGATCTCGTGCTGGCGCGATACCGGCTTGTGCGTGTCCACATTCGGACTGTCCCTCACCTGCTGTTGCGTGAGGCTGACGTATAGCGTGCGGGTCTCGGGATCGGCATGCGTGACGGAATATGGCGAGACCAGCACTTGCCTGTCGTGCAGCCAGTCGCCCGTCTCGACGACGAGGTAACGGATGCACCAGTTGCCATCGTCGAAGTAGGCCTGGTGGATGTGGCCGATATCGCCGTCCTTCGCTCGAACCGTGTCTCCGTGCAACCTTCGAATGCTTCGCAACATGATGTCCTCGCCAGAGCGATGCCCGGCACGTCGGTGATCCGGCTGAACTGCCTGTCACACCGTGGCATCCAGTCGTTCGTCCGTTGGTGCCGAGCGATTCCTGCCGATCGCGTCCCCTCGGATGGTCGGCATGGTTGAAACGCTACACGCGCCGAATGGCCGATGCGGTACGAAACCGTACAAAGCATGCACCCGCTTGAGCACGGGGGTGATCCATCCGGCGGCGAGCCGTCCTTCCCGATATGTCGCGGAACATTCTCTCGGTCTTCGTCGTCAGGATCGCGAAGCAGTTAGGATCAACACGTCGACGGGCTGCCGGGCGACCGAGGCTGCCGGATTCGGTTCGTGTCTCAGCGCAGCCGCAGCGGCATGAACAGCGAGATGCCCGGTGCCGGTACCGGCGCGTAAACCATCGGAGGCGCGCCATACGCATACTCCTCGTCGCCGTCATAACCGTCGTGGCCACCGTTCCGGTAATGGCCGTAGTGACGACCATCCTGATGTGTCATGCGCGCGTGATTGCCCTGGTCCAAACCGTGATTCATTCTCTCCGCATGCAACGGCGGTGCGGCGAAAAGGCAGCCGATCGCGACTATCAGGCCGACGAGTCGCATGCCCGATCTCGGCGCCATTGTGGTTCGACGTGCATGTCCGATAGAAACGTCCATCATGTTCTCCTGTGTACGAATCCGGAATCCGCTGGTCAGTGACTGCCATCGACAGCCGGTATCGGCGGACGGTCCGGAACTATTGTTTCTTGATCAGGTGGTGGTCGTTGCCACGGAAAATCGCATCCGCGTTCTGCTTTTGCGTATTGGACATGCTGTCGTACAGCGGCTGAAATGCCGTGGTCAGCTTTTTGACGCCATCGGCGTGCACGTTGGCGACATCGCCATAGGAGTGGAGATCGTCCATCGCGCTCATGCTGCTCGCATGATCGCTACGGATCTTCCTGAGCGTTTCCATCGCTTTCGCGTTGTCCCGCATCGCCTGCGCGACTGGCTGCCACAGGGATTCCTGGCCGGGTGTGATGCCAAGTCGCTGGTGCAGGCTCTTGATGCGCCCGTCGACCGACTTTTGTGCGGCCACGGTCATGACGTGGGGCGGTGACCGATCCGGTGCGGGTCCGGCGGCCTTCGAGAGTTGGGGGAAGACGGCTGCGCCGAGGGCGACTGTCGCCGCCAGGGAGAACGCGTAGCCAATCTTTCGGGGGGCGGCGAGGAGAGCGGGTGTCATGGCGGATCCTAATGAAATTTCTGAAGGAGTCGACGTGCCGCGACTCACTCGGTCGACGGAAAATTCGGCGCGATAGCTTAGGTATGCGCGGGACGCGTGGCTCAGTCTGTCCGATGCCGGACGGTTTGCCGGTGCGCGTGGCTCGTCTCCCGATACGCGGCGCTTCGCGGTGGCTCGCGATCCGCGTCGAGCGGCATTTTCAAATCGGGCCTATGCTGGGGTCGTAATCGGCGGGATTCCACGCTGACTGGCCGTCGATACGCCGGTCAGTCGAAGCGGCCAGCCTCGTCCGACACTCAGCGCCACGGAGGCGGTTATGCGCAGCAGGTATCGAGAGCAGCATACGAACGGCGGCAAGAGCGAACGCAATGTCGACGAGGCAGTCGAGGGGACATTCCCCGCCAGCGATCCACCGTCGGTCGGCGGTGTCACCAGGATGATTTCCCGCCCGGCCCATCGAAAGCATCACCGGAAGGTGTCGCACGTCAGGCACCGTTAGCGCGGGTTGCACGGCGCGGCGCGGGGCCGCGCCCTGCGTGACCGCGATCCATCGAGTCGTCGCCGGTATTCAGCGATATCGCTGATCGCGGAAGTAACGATCGTGGCGATGGCGCGCCGATGTACCCGGTGTACAGGGTAGCCGGATGAGACGATGTCACGGAGATATCGGGTCGCTTCCACGCCTTCGCGTGGCGCCAGGGGCACGTGCGGGAAAGGCCGGTACGATGCGGCGTAGTAGCGGCTAGAGTCGCTTCAGATCGGGAAGCAGGCGATCGAATTCGCGTTTGACCACGCTGTAGCATTCGCACACGCGTTTTTCGAGCCCAGGGCGATCCAGCACTTCGATATGGCCGTAGTTGTAGCGGATGAGGCCCGCGTCCTGCAGCTTCAATGCCGCTTCGGTCACGCCCGACCTGCGCACGCCCAGCATGTTGGCGATCAGTTCCTGCGTCATGCGCAGCTGGTTCGAAGGCAGGCGGTCGAGGCTGAGCAGCAGCCAGCGGCAAAGTTGCTGGTCGATCGAGTGATGCCGGTTGCACACCGCGGTCTGGGCCATCTGCGTGATGAGCGCCTGGGTATAGCGCAACAACAGGCGCTGCATCGCATTGCCGCGTCGGAATTCTTCTTTCAGGATACGCGCGTCGAGCCGGTAGGCCTGCCCCGCGCTTTGCACGACGGCGCGGCTCGGCGTCGTTTCGCCGCCCATGAACAGCGACACGCCGATCATGCCCTCATGGCCGACGATCGCGATTTCAGCGGATGAGCCATCCTCCATCACATACAGCAGCGACACGATCGACGTGGTCGGAAAATAGACGTGATGCATCTGGCCGCCCGACTCGTACAGCACGTTTCCCAACGGCATGTCGACAACGGTCAGGTGGGGGGCGAGGTGAGCGCGTTCGTTTTCCGGCAGTGCGGCAAGCAGGTGATTTTCGGTAATGGGCGGGTTGTCCAGCATGCGTGGCTCCTGCGCTCGCGCCCGGCAGATGATGGAGAATCCGGCCGATATGGGCGCAGCGGGAATCGGCGGGACGAGACAACGATCATACTTTACCGATCCGACGACCGGACGGGCTGCCGGCGCCAATGCGTCCTTTTTTCGACGAGTGTGGAATGACCGTTCGAATGCGAATCTGCCTTCAAAAATTATAGTGTCGGCACATGCCTCATCAAGGTGCGCGCAATCACGCGCGCTCGATATGGAACCGATATTTCACTGCGCGGTTGACGGAAAATTCCCGGCCTTGAACACGTGATGCAACGGCAGGCGCGGATTGACCCGTTCGATGAATTGCGCGGCCGAGATGACGGGCATGAACGCGGACACGTAACTTTTCCGATATGAACCGGTAGAGAGTTCGGGATGGATGAGCCCGAGGGGCCGCAGGGGATCATGCTGGCGGCATCAAAGCCTCTCGTGGGCCGTGGATGATTCGGCATTCAGCCAGTAGCCATGCTTGCCGTAAAACAGATGCAGCGCAACTCGCCTAGTATTGGTCTCGCATGGGTATGGTGGGAGGATTGAGACGGCGTGCGGTCGAAGGTTATTGGGCGCACGAGCACAACATTTGACATAAGCTAAACTAGCGACGTTTTAGGGTCGCAAGAAAATTCTGCATCGAGCAAGCTCCTTGTTGACGCACGCCACCTGGTCTCAACGACGACAGCTCGCGCAGCTTGAGCGCCTCGGCTCGTTTTCGTTCCGGCACCATTCTTAGGCGATCGACAGCTGCAGCTGCCATCCCGACTTTCCCCGTAGCACCTCATTTTTTGCCTCGCTACGCTGGGCCGCTCTCGTCATCGATGCGGAGTCGCTGATGGACCACTGGCGATTGGCTTATCTCGGGATCCGACAGGTGCCGCGCGAGCTGAGCGAATTCGAGCTCGCGACATTCTTCACGTTCTCCAAGCGCGAGCGTGTTGCCATTGATTCGAGACGCACCGATCTCTTTCGGCTCGCGGTGGCGTTGCACATCGGCTTTCTGCGCATGACCGGCCGGCCGCTCGGCTCGTACAAGCAGATCCCCACAGTTCTCTTGCGACATCTTGGCCGACAGCTGAATGTAAAGCCGCCAGACCTAGGCACGTTACGTTCACTTTACGATGGCAACCTCAAGACCTTATCCGACCACCAGCGCTTTGCTCGGGACGCCATCAATTTTCGCGCCGTCGCGGAACATCAACGTCGGTATGTCATCCGTTGGCTCAAAGAACAACTCTCCGGTCGCCCGGAACGCGGCCAGTTGACGAACGATCTCAAACGTTGGTTCTACGACCATCGCATCGTGATACCACCGGAGCGCATGCTCAGGCAGTTTGTCGTCCAGGCTGTACGCGACATTGAGGGGCAATTGCACGGCGCGCTCGAGCAGGCTGTTGGTATGGAAAAACTCGAGAGTTGGGCGCGAGTTCTGGCTCAGCCCCATGGAGAACATTCAAGTCTCCAGCGATGGCTGTGGGCCGTCCCGCTGCGCAACTCGACCCATCAGATGAGCGAGATCCTCGACAAAGTCAACTTGCTCACGATGCACGAGGTGGCAACGCGTTGGCCGGTTGAATGCAACGATGCCATGGTGCGCCACTACGCCCGCCGTTGTGCAAGCCGCCCGCCATCGATCAGTAAGCGAATCGAACCCCAAAGCCGACGAATCGAAGCCGCCTGCTTCATGCGATATTCCCTCTGTATTGCGACTGATCAGGTACTCGAGATGCTCCGGCGATGGGTACTGAAGGTTGTCAACGACACGTCACGCGAAGTGGATGCGATGCGGATGAAGGCCGCGGATCAACTCCGCGAGTTCGCGCTTGCCGTCAAAGCACTTGCCAATGATGAAACCCTCTCGCGCGAACAGCTCGGGGAGAAGCTTTGTCTGCTTGCAGACGATGTTTTGCAACCGCATCCCACCAGCCGTCGGAGCCAGATCCGGCAGTGCCTGGTCCGAAAGCGGTACTACGCCCGTAACCTTTTGAATCGGATCGTGCAGTTGCCGTTCGAGGCCGAGGGTGCTCATCCTGTAGTCGATGCTCTCTCGTTACTACGTGTGCTATATCGACGTCGCGCTTATCTCCTGCCCGACGGGGTCAATATCAGGCTTGGGCGCGCGTGGCGCGAGGCGATCGATGGTTACGATCGGCTGCGGGCCATGGTTGCTTTCGAGTGGGCCACCCTCTTTGCGCTCCGTGTCGCCCTGCGCAACGGCTCGGTTTTCATCAACCACAGCTTCTCGTTCAGAAGTCAGTCGCATATGCTGATCTCGGCCGAGCAGTGGAAGGCAAAGCGTAACAATCACTATGGACACCTCGGCCTGCCCCAAGACCCGAACGAATTTCTCGGACCAATCCTTGAACAGCTCGAACAGCGCCTCGCATTACTCGATGATGCCGTGGTCAATGGTTCGATCCGGGTTGATACTGCTGTCCACCTCGAACCGATTGCTGCGCAGGATCCAGACGCAGAAGCCGATCAACTTCGCCGTCAGATCTTCGAAGCTCATCCGCCAGGCCAATTTCCCGAGATCATCCTCGAGATCGATAGTGCGACACGCTTCAGTTGGATCCTGCTTGGACGCGAGCCGCGGTCACGCACCGAGTTACTGATGGTGTATTCGGCGATACTGGCTCACGGCACCTCGCTGACGGCAGCTGATATTTCTCGGATGGTCCCGGAAGTGTCAACTGAGGCGATTCGCCAAATGATGAAGCGTCTCGCGGACGAACGAATGCTGCGTACAGCGGCCGACGCCGTCCTTGAATTCATGCACGAACACCCGATCGCCGCCCACTGGGGTCGAGCCGATCTAGCGTCGTCGGACATGATGTCGCTGGAGACAACCCGGACGATTTGGCGAGCGCGTGCGGATCCACGTCGCCGGACTGCATCCATCGGGATGTACACGCATGTGCTGGATCGTTGGGGCATTTTCTACGACCAGCCCATCATCCTGAATGAGCGACAAGCAGGCGCAGCAATCGAGGGCGTCGTCCGGCAAAGCGCAACCAAGGACATCGCTCAACTCGCCGTCGATACGCACGGTTACACCGATTTCGCGATGGGCGTGTCCCGGGCACTTGGCTTTGATTTATGCCCTCGCCTGTCACACCTTCGTGACCGACGTTTGCACGTGCCTCGCAGTCAGGTGGTGCCGGCGCGGCTCGCAGGGGTCACGGATCGGGACGTCCGACTCGGTCTCATCGTTGACGTGTGGGACGAGTTCGTGAGGATCGCCGCATCGATTCGCTCTGGCCAATGCACGGCTGTCGAAGCGATTGCCAGATTCGGATCAGCTGCTCGAGGGCAGGCTGTGTACGATGGCGGCGTTCACATCGGCCGCTTATTCCGAAGTATTTTTTTGATCGACTACTTCACAAATGCCTCTTTCCGGTCGGAGTTGCAACATGCCCTGAATCGGGGAGAAGCGGTGCATACCGTGCAACGCGCGATTCACATCGGTCGCATTCCGGTGGAGCTAGCTCGGCGCCAAGAATCGCTCGCGGCAGTGTCATCGGCGTTGACCCTGCTCTCGAACATCTTGATGGCTTGGAACACCACCCACATGCAACGAGCCCTGGAGAACATCGAAGCTAGTCGGGGGCAGCCGATCGCGACCGAGCAACTCCGGCGAATCGCCCCAACTCATATCGAAGGCATCAACTTGCGCGGCACCTTCAATTTTCCCGTGTCACTGTACGCAAAGCGGATCTTGCCGAGCATCGCGGCCGACAACCCCATTCCGTCAACCAGTCGGAGCGCCTAACGACGGGGTGAACTTGCGCCGCCGGTGAAGGGACCTCTCATCTTCGATTCACCTCGTCCGGAGACACCCTCTGCTTCGATAGCGGAGGGTAGACACTAAGCCATTGTTTTATCGGAATTAATATTTAGGGCCGCAAGGCAAGGCCTTGCCAGGCCTAAAGGCGTCTAACCGGAAAAGCGCACGGAAATCAAGACCACCCCTCTACGGAAGGCCGGGGAGTATGGCACTGGCACCAGCGCGAGGAGCAACCGAGCGACGTAACAATGCTTGACGTTCTGTCTGGAGCTGCCCGCCTAGAATGACTTGACCAAATCGTCTTATGATCTAATGACCGAATTTCGTACGTTTTGATGTCGAGTCCGGGCCATCTGTTCGACGCCATGAAGACGCTGGAGCCGGAGCAGCCGGTTTTCGTCCTGACGACGCCAACACCGGTGGATGTCTCGTCGGTTTTGGCTGATCGCTCGAGGTTCGGCCCAGCAGTCCGCTGCTTTTTGTCGCCGTTCGACGCACTGCTGGAGATGGTGTTCCTGCGGCGCCAGGATTCCGACGCAGTCGAGTCGGTTCTGCAGTCGAGCCGCTTGCCGGTGGGCATCTTCTTTTCGAACACGTTTCGGCAGCGGCCGCTGACCGTACATGTAGCGTGGCTGGCTCACGAGAATCGGCTCGTTGCGCATCAGGATGGCCATCTCATCCGGGCGGCTCGAGACCAGGCGGCACGGTGGCGCGTGAGCCCGCGGCGCCATAAGGTGATGGCGATCGAAGCTGAGACGTGGGCGATACTCGATCGATTACACGAGCGCGCCGGGCTGTTTGCCTGGCGAGACACGTTGCAGATCGCGCGTCGGTGGCTCGCTTCGCCGACGGTCGAAGAAAGCTCGCTCCGGCGGGCAGTCGCCGCGCTCGACGCTGTCGCTCCGATAGTTGTGCCGGCTGGCGAGGCCGAGCAATTGGCGCTGTACGACCCGGAGGCCGGGTGTTGGCACTTCGTGCCGCGCGACGTAATCGCCTGACGCCTCGCAGGCCTTCGGTCGACGTCGCGATTGGCAGGACATGAACAAGAAACAGAGAGGGCCGAAGTGAGCATCAGCGAAACACTCAGTAGCTTTGCATCGGGCGCGGTCGACTGGAACCGGCGCCCGGTCGCATTGAATTTCGGGCGGCTGCAAGGAACGCTGGGGCGTCTCCTTGCGCTTCAGCACGCAAACGTTCACGAGGGGCTGATGACCGGGATTCACGGGCATCTCACCTGCGTTTCGCCCCGACACGACCTACCGCCAACACTCTTTATCGGCGTGCCGGTCTCCGTGCGACTGGTGACCGACCGCGGCCAGTTGCACACGATCAACGCGATTATCCAGAACGTGCAGATTGGCCAGAGCGATGGCGAACTTTGCGTTTACCAGCTGACCATTTGTGATGCGCTCTCGCTGATGGACAAGCGTACGAACTCGCGCGTTTTCCGAAAGCAAAGTGTTGTCGACATCCTCGCCGTGATGTTTAACGAATGGCGCCAGCGCAGCCCTGCCCTCGCCCGCGCTTTCGAGTTTGACCTGTCCTTTCTGAATCGCGATCGCTATCCGCCCCGAGAATTGACTCGGCAGGTGAACGAGTCGGACGCCGCGTTTGTGCGGCGTCTGGTGCGTCGCGAAGGGATTTCGATCTTCGCGAAGTCCGGCCCCGCAAAGGGCAGCTCGAGCGGCCAGGACGATACCCCGATCCATACGCTGATCTGCTGCGACAATCCGGACTCGCTGCAGGAAAGCGTGGCCGGAACAGTCCGTCTTCACCCGCGCGACGCCGGCACCGAAGAGCGCGATACCGTTACGCTGTTCGCGCTGCACGCGCGCCTGGTACCGGGCACCGCCAGCCGTCCTTCGTGGGACTACAAAAAGGCGCGCATCGACGAGTCGACGGTCGCCGGTAGTGTCGACCAAGGCGACGCCGGCAATGACCTCGCCAAGCTCCTGACCGACGTCGCGATCGATGTCCCGCACGCAGGAGACTCATGGGACGATCACGATCGACTCACCCGCTCACGCATGCTGGCTCATCAATTCGAAGCTGAACAGTACGATGGGGCGAGTGGGATTCGTGATCTCGCGGTCGGCACTTGGATCACGCTGACGGGCGATCCTGAACTGGACATGCAGGCGGCCGACAAGCGGCAGTTCGTCATCACGTCGATTCGCCACGACGTCTCCAACAATCTGCCAAAGGGGCTGACGGAGCGCGTGCAGATGCTGTTCGCTGCGAGCAAGAACCTGGTGTCGCCTTCGCCGGCCCAGCTCGCGCCCTCTTCCACTGAATCGGATACGCGTTACGAGAACACGTTCACATGCGTGCGGCGCGGCGTACCGATCACGCCCGCGTACGATCCGAAGATCGACCTCCCTCCGGTTCATCTTCTGACCGGCGTCATCGTCACACGGGACGGCGATGAAGTTGTGACCGACGAGCTCGGTCGAGTCTATGTGCGGATCCACGGCCTGGATCCCGCTGACCATTCGCACGCACAAGGGGCCGGCACGAACGACAATGCCGGCGACAGCGCACCGGTCCGAGTGGCGTCGAGTCTGGCGGGCACGCAGTTCGGTGCGTCGTTTCTTCCCCGCATCGGCATGGAGGTCCTGCTCGGCGCGATCGGCGGGGATCCTGACCGATTGGTGATCATTGCGGTCCTCGGCAACGGTGCGAATCCACCCGCAGCATTCACGCACACCGGTTCGCTGCCAGGCAACCGGTATGTGTCGGGTATCAAAACGAAGGAAATCAAAGGCCAGCGTTACAACCAACTACGCCTCGACGACACGCCAGGCCAGATTTCCAGTCAGCTGGCGAGCGAGCACGCGCATTCGCAGCTGAATCTGGGCTACCTGACGCAACCGCGCCAGGACGGCCAAGGAAAGGATCGTGGCGAAGGCGCGGAGTTGCGCACCGACGCGGCCGCAGCGCTGCGTGCGGCACAAGGCATCTTGCTGACGACCTACGCTCGTTCGCAGGCGAGCGGTGGCCAGCTTGATCGCGACGAGCTGCTGCAGCTGCTCGGCGAGTGCACCGAATTGTTCAAGTCGCTGGGGGACTATGCGGGCGAGCACGGCGGACAGGCGACCGACACGGCCGGCCAGCAGGCCGTCGCATCAGCGTTCAAGAGCTGGACGCCCGCGGGTGGCGCATCGGGGACTGGTGCCGGCGAAGCTGGTGGCTCGCAGGCGCTGATGGCGTTTGGCGCTCAGGCCGGCTCGGTTGCGATCACCCCGAAGACGCACGTGACGTACGCGGGCGAGAACATCGACCAGGTCGCGCAGCAACATGTCCAGTTGACCAGTGGCCAGCGCATCAACCTGCACGGTGGCCGCGGCGTTGCAATGTTCGCCCACAGCGATGGCGTATCGGCGATCGCGAATCAAGGCAAGGTCATCCTGCAAAGCCAGGCCGACGACACGCAGATCGATTCGGCCAAGAACATCCAGTTCTCGGCGGCCGACGGCAAGATCACCGGCATGGCGAACGACCAGGTGGTCTTCACGACGTCCGGCGGGGCCTACCTGAAGCTGCACGGCAGCGACATTGAGCTCGGATGTCCGGGCAAGTTCACCGTGAAATCGGCCGGCCATTCGTGGCAAGGCCCGGCCAGCATGAGCACGGACATGCCGAAATTCGACCATGCGCCGCTCGGGCGGGTGCCGAAACTGGTGCGGGCCTCCGACGGCAATCCGATCGAGGGTTACGTCGGCGAGGTCCACAAGGCGTCGGGTGAAATCGTGAACGGCCAGACAGACAGCGCCGGCACGATGCCCCCGATCGACCACAACCAGTTCGAACAGGTGGTCGTGAAATTCTTCAAGAAAGACGCATAAACGAGCTACAGGGTACGGGTCATGCCAACAACACCACGCAGTCCAGCCGCGACCGCCAAGGGCACTCTACTGCCCAACAAGAAGAAGGAACTCGTTGCAGTCAAACCGATGCCGTTGCCAGGCGTCGTGATCTTCGTGCACGGGGTCAACTCCGAGGGGGAGTGGTTCGGCCCGGCCGAAGAAGGTATCTGCCGAGGATTGAATCGGCGCCTTGGGCGGCTCGACGATCAGATGATGTTCAAAGGCCCCGAGGGCGGACAGCTTACCCCGGCTAAGTACATCAAGTTCCTGACGAATGACGGCTTCGTCAATCCGAAGATGACGCCGCAAACCTACGTGCAACCCGACCCTTCGTGGTCACCGGTCATCCATTTCCGGTGGGGACATAAGGCGAATAAGGAAGAGCTGCAGGAGTTTGGTGGGAACATTTTCCTGAACGAACAAAACTACTGGGGGGGCGGCCCATTTGCAAACGGGTGTTCGAGCCTTCCGGACTTGTGGAACGTCGGGGTCAACGACCGACTGTTTCTGTGGCTGCAGATCCAGGATTTGAACCCCGTTGCCGCGCGGATGGTGTACTCAACACCTAATCGTCATTACGGGGTAATGGCTGCCCTGCGTCTCGCTAAATTGATCGAGTCGATTCGGAAAAAGCAAGCGGATTGTCCGATCACTGTGGTTTGTCATAGCCAAGGCAACATCGTCGGGATCACGGCCGCGTTTCTGGGCGACCAATTGCCTGATGTGAAGGATGGCCAAGGGAAATCCGGCCATTGTGTCGCCGACGCCTATGTGCTGGCCAACGCGCCATACAGCTTGGTTGACGACCTCAAGACCGATTCCTGGACTCAACGCACCGCAAAGGATTCAAAAGGCCGACGCGGCCGTGAAACGTGGGAAGCTCGCGTACACACTCTGTCCAACTTCTTCGACATTATCCGGGCTCGGTTCAGCCAAGAACCGACACCAGAGGATATCGATCCGGAAATGTCGAATATGTGCACGTCGTCAAAAGGCAAACCCTACAAGGCAGCAGACGATCGACAGGCGCACGGGCTTCAGGTATGGGGTAAAACCTCCATGGGACCGACAGGTTATGGAAACACGTACCGTACCTACGGTCGGGTTACCCTCTACTGTTGTCCGCACGATCAAGTGATCTCCGCGACGACCGTCCAGGGGATCGGTTGGCGAGGATTGACCCCATATGAAATCGAAGTCACGGGCGGCGCTGATTGCTTCACGCAACGTGTATTCGCCTCGGGCTACCTTGTCGGCCAGAAGCCCGGGGAGCTTTACGATTACACCAAGAATGACTGGCGCTACAAGAAGGGAAAGACGAAAGGCTTCTGGTATCCCCCGTCGCCCGAAGCACAGTTCTCGATCATCAAATCGTTGCAAAGCCGAACGACCCTTCGAGACATGTGGGGGATCTGGAAGATGCGAGGTATTGGAACGCTCGTCAACATCGGACGGCCGGCGGTCAATGCGACGCCACCCGACTGGTGGGCGATTCCGATCGACGCACCCAAGCTGGATCACCCTTTCACCCCGGTCGCAATGAAATACGGTAGTCCGATGTCGCCCGTCCATGACGGCCCGGCAGCAACCAGCCTCTTTAACGAAGGCAATGACCCGGTCGCCGCTGCGCGCGACAAGAGCAAAACTGCTGCGGAAAAGAAGTCGGGCGATGCAATCGACAACTACGGCGGTGCCACTGCGCTGGGCAACGAAGACAGCGAAGCGGATATGCGCTACGAAATGCACGCGATCGTTCGCCAAACCGTTCGGCATAACGAAAAGACAAACAGCGCGTTGATGGACGGAAACGGCAACGTCATTTCAGAGCAACCAGGCTTCAACTCGAACGGCGAGGCAAAGCAGTACTCCGGGGCCACCGTAACGGCTTACCTTGGTGAGACGGAGAAGAACAACCCGACCAATCACTCGACGATCATGACGAACGCGATGCATGCGGAGCACGCTCTCGCCTATGATGTCGCGATCGGCTTGTGCAAGCTGACGCCGGACGACTGGAGGGATTTGCGTATTGAAGCCGACTGGCGCTTCGGAAAGGGGCTGGATAAAGCCAACCCTCACAAAAAATATGCGGAATATTTTCACGAAGGCAAGATGAACGGAAGCTTTCTTACTCGCTGGATCAAAGAAGATCCCGATGCGCACATGCCGAAGAAAATCGTTGATGAAAGAGACGGCTGGATGATTCTCGACGCGGCTCATTCCTTATGAGCGCGCTCATTTCGTCTCGGCCGCGACGTGTTGCCGTCGCGCTTGCCATCTTGCTGTTGTCGGTCGCGATAGCGGCGACCTGGACGTATCATGCTCAGCAGGCTGCACCGCAGCCGCTCTCGGTTGAGGAATGGATGAAACGATTGATTGTGTTGCCGCTGTTGGTCGTGGTCGCTGTGTTGGCGCTCTGGACGGGACTTCGAAAATCTGGCGGAGAAAAAGTCGCGGCAACCACGGTTGGCACAGGGGCTAGCGTCGCCGTGGCAGCCCCAGTCCCCAATCAACCGTTTCGCGCGCAAGTCGTTGGGCTCGCGTGGCTCAATCCGCTAGAACGGCGCGACTATCCGACCGAATGGCAGCTGCTTTGGACGATGGGTCTCGTTCAGCCCAACGAGCACGATGACATGGTCAAGGAGGATCCGAAAGGCTTCACCACCTTGCAGCCAGTCGCCGGCGTAGCCTATGGCAATGATGGCCGCGAGACGTTTGACGGGTTTTATGAGAAGTACATCGATCAACTTCTCGTTTTATTCGGCGAAATTTACGTGATGAGCCCGGTGTATTTCTACAACGTCCACTCAAAGGAACGAAAGGGGTGGCGAGAGCTGGCTGGAACCCACATCGAGTTTGCAATTCCGGAAAAACGCCTTGATCCGGAGGAATCTCGAAAGTACTTGGTCAAGCAGTTCGTGTCGATGTTTGAGATTGGCAATCAGGATGCACCAAGTTTGTGGAGCAAGGATACTCCGCCAGACGTTCACATCACGCCCGGTGGTCCGAACGCGGGCTTCACTTCGCTGAATCGCGCACTCGACTATCTGCAAGCACACCCCGACCAGAGCGTATGGGTGATGAACTGGGATGCGCCGAGCTTCCCGCCGAAAGACAACCAGATGAACGAGAACATGGTTCTGCTCGTTCTAACGGGTCCGGACTTCAAGACGGAGCGTGAACCGCTCGCATGGGTCGGGCGCGTAGCTGTCGGCAACGTGAACGACTTCGAGAAGAAGTCCGGGACGACGCGCGCAGTGCAGGCGTGGAAATCGACCATCGAACAGGCGGCCCATAATGCAGGTGTGACGACGGCGGACCTGCACTACGTGGTCCACGACGCCGGCAAGGGCAGCGACGTTGCGTCTGCACGGCTTGGTGCGCTGTCACAGACGTTGACCGAGGTGCTGCCCGAGTACGACTTCAAGAAGCAGACCTTCAACACGCCGGCGCTGCTTGGCGAGATGGGTGCCGGTACCGCGCTGACCGACGTGGCACTCGCGATCGGCCGCGCGAACCATCTCGGCGGGAATACGCTGGTTGCCGGCACGAACGATGCCGAACACCCGATGGCCGTTGTCGTTGTTCCTCCTGCGAAGCTGAATCCGGTCGATCCAAAGAAGCCATGGTTCCGCGCGGCCGGCGAAGGCAGTGCGTATCTGCCCTGGTGGGGAAAGCGGCACGACGTCGATTACAGTCGGTCCGGGCAAGGCTACAGCTTCTAAGCTAACCGCAGCGTGACATGGAGCAACGTGGACGACGCGCGGTGCGCGCGTCATCCGTTTTCGACGTGAGGTTTGCTATGGGACTGGGGGCGTACAAACCCTCACGCCATCATCAATTGTTGGGGTGGGGCGTTGGGTTAATTGGCGCGGGAATTGGCCTTTTCTCCGTTCTTATTGTGTTTCTGGCGATTGGTGCATTTGACCAGTGGCATATGCAAAGCAATGCTCAGTTGAGCTTCGTTTTCTCCATGCCGGTTCTCATCGTTGTAATCGGACTCACCCTGGTTATCGTGGGTTTGGTCAAAGCGATCAAAGCGTTCAGAGCACGCAAATGAAGCGATATGGCGTCTGCACGTGAATTGCCAGCACGATGGAAAATCGATGTGACCGTGCGGCAGAGTCTACGTCGGTCTTGAACCAGTAGCAGGAGCTTTCATGCGCGGTGTAATTCGGGTTGGAGACGTACACAGTCACGGAGGACGCGTCGAGTTAGGCGCGCCCAACAGCGAAGTCATGGGACGGCCGGTCGCACGAGTCGGCGACCGCTGCACCTGCCCTATCCACGGCGAGTGTGTGATCGTGGAGGGTGATGCCGATTTCAACGTGGAGGGTAGTTTCGCATCATTCGACGGCCACAAGACCTCATGCGGTGCGGTGCTCATCACTTCACTTCCGACATCCGGGCGCACGTAGTTTCCGGGTACAAGCATCAACCAACTAAGCAGATCATCACCTCCTACCCTAGAGACTAAACCCGATGGCCACTACGATTACTGAACCCAGCTACCCTCCCCCTCGCAGCGCGAAAGCGTTTGCCAAAAGCTGGCGCTGGGCCTTGCTGTTCGGATTTTTCGTCTATTGGGGCTATCGACTACTCGAGCTTGTTCTGCTTGGTGTGGTGGTAGAACAGTTCGGGCTGACTTCCGAAGCCAAGTCTTACACGATCCTCTTCGCATACGTCCCCGCGCTCGTATTTCTTGGCGGCATGTTCTACGTCCATCGGCGCCTGGTGTTTCCCGACATTCAATTTGTTGGGGCGTTCAAGCGGCGAGACGTGGTTACCGGCATCGCGTTGGTCACGCTCGTGTATCTCCTGGGATACGGGCTCGCATGGTAATCCCCCCGCAGAACCGGCGGGATCAGAAGTAGAATTTTCTCGTTGAGGGAGTTCTACAGAATGAAGAAGTCGAGATTCACGGACAGCCAGATCATGGATGCGCTCAAGCGCGTGGAGGCGGG
>NZ_NKFM01000005.1:0-38955 GCF_002223085.1 Burkholderia sp. HI2714
TACTTCGACCGTCTTGGCGTACCCCGACTCTCATGACCTCAACTGCTCGAACCGCCCGGTGCGGACCCGCATGCCGGGTGGTGTGGGAGGGGATCGGTCAGACTCTCTGACCGCCCCTATCCCGATCCGTCGTTTTCGTCTGTTTTTTTGCGTGCCGGATCATACCGTCCGGTCGTGCTATTTCATCCGTCCGCCGCGATTTGCTGTCAGAGTATCGTCAGCCGCGCGCGTCATCATCGGTGTGGAGGCTGTTCGTCGCGAGTGCGCGGCGGAGGCGGGCGCCGAAGGCGCGTGCAGGCCGACCAGACAAAAAGGACGGAGACATTCATGGCAGCAGACCTTGGCGTGGGCGCGCTGATCGCGCCCGAAAACGGCTTGTCGTACGTGCGCGGCACGACCGACGTGCCGCTCTCCGAAGCGACGATCGGCCGGTTCCTGCTCGACACGGCCGGGCGCTTTCCCGATCGTCCGGCCGTCGTGTTCCGCGAGCAGCAGGTGCGCTGGACCTGGCGCGAGTTCGCGAACGAGGTCGACGTGCTGGCCGCGGGCCTCGCCTCGCTCGGCATCGTGAAGGGCGATCGCGTCGGCATCTGGTCGCCGAACCGCAGCGAATGGCTGCTCACGCAGTTCGCCACCGCGCGGATCGGTGCGGTGCTCGTCAACATCAATCCGGCCTACCGGCTGTCCGAGCTCGAATACGCGCTGAACAAGGTCGGCTGCAAGGCCGTGATCGCCGCCGAGCGCTTCAAGACGTCCGCGTACGTCGAGATGCTGCAGACCATCGCGCCGGAGCTCGCGACCGCGACGCCGGGCGACCTGCATGCGGCGCGCGTGCCGAGCCTGCGCACGGTCGTGTCGATGGGCGACGTCGCGCCCGCCGGCATGTTCCGCTTCGCCGACCTGATGGCGCGCGGCCGCCAGGCCGTCGATCCCGCATTGCTCGATGCGATCGGCGCGACGCTCGCGGCCAACGAGCCGATCAACATCCAGTTCACCAGCGGCACGACGGGCAGCCCGAAGGGCGCGACGCTCACGCACCGCAACGTCGTCAACAACGGGCGCTCGATCGCGACGGCGATGCGTTTCACCGAGCAGGACACGCTGTGCATCCCGGTGCCGCTGTATCACTGCTTCGGGATGGTGCTGGCCGTGCTCGCGTGCGTGTCGAAGGGCGCGGCGATGGTGTTCCCCGGCGAAGCGTTCGACCCGGTCGCGACGCTCGCGGCGGTGGCCGACGAGCGCTGCACCGCGCTGCACGGCGTACCGACGATGTTCATCGCCGAACTCGATCACCCCGAGTTCGCGAAGTTCGACCTGTCGACGCTGCGCACCGGGATCATGGCCGGCTCGCCGTGCCCGATCGAGACGATGAAGCGCGTCGTGTCGCAGATGCACCTGTCTGAGATCACGATCGCGTATGGGATGACGGAAACGAGCCCGGTGTCGTTCCAGAGTTCGACCGACGATCCGCTGGAAAAGCGCACGACGACGGTGGGCCGCATCCAGCCGCATCTCGAAGTGAAGATCGTCGATCCGAGCGGCGCCATCGTGCCGGTCGGCACGACGGGCGAGCTGTGCACGAAGGGCTATTCGGTGATGCTCGGCTACTGGGACGACGACGCGAAGACGCGCGAGGTGCTGGTGGACGGGTGGATGCATACGGGCGACCTTGCGACGCTCGATGCGGACGGATACTGCAACATCGTCGGCCGGCTGAAGGACATGGTGATTCGCAGCGGCGAGAACGTCTATCCGCGCGAGATCGAGGAATTCCTGTTTCGGCATCCGAAGATCCAGAGCGCGCAGGTATTCGGCGTGCCCGATGCGAAGTACGGCGAGGAGCTGTGCGCGTGGATCGTGCTGCGCGCGGACGAGCAGATGACCGAGGACGACGTGCGTGCGTTCTGCAACGGGCAGATCGCGCACTACAAGATCCCGCGCTACATCCGCTTCGTCGACGAGCTGCCGATGACGGTGACGGGCAAGGTGCAGAAGTTCGTGATGCGCGACCGGATGATCGAGGAACTGAAGCTCGACGTGCAGAAGACCGCATAGCGCGGCATGAAGGCGGGAAAAACGCGGCGGCCTGCGGGCCGTTGCACTTTCGATGGACGAAAAAAAGCGGGCTTATTAGCCCGCTAAAAACCACACGCTACGGGGTTAGCGCGAGGAGACCAAAGATGAAACCGAGTCCGGCGGGGGGCCGGAAACGACTCCAACAGGGATGCCCCTCGGAAGGGCTTCGGTACGTGACCGACTGGCTCGCAGCGCTTCGCGTCCGCTCACACTTGGCACACGAGACCGCATCCGTGTTGAAACCGTTGAGGCCATTGTGGGCGAATTAATGACCCCTCGCGGTAACAAAGTGTTTCAGGTTGTAACGCCCGCCAGATAAGGCTTTCCGGGATTTTTTGCTGTTTTTGAAGGGTCGAAAAAGGTCATTTTTACCCATATTTTCCGCAGTGTTTTCAGCGCATGCGCACGATGCGTTTTTCATGCATATCAGGCTCGACGAATTGCCGATTCGCACGCGGGAAAATGCGCCTTTCGGCCGATACCGCGCATGACGATTCATTCGTCAGAAAGATTTTGAAACGTGATTGGGATGCGCGGAAGTCGGCCGTTCGGCCAATTCGGTGGCTTCGGGGCGATTTTCGGGCGTCGGCACGCTGCACCGAAGTGTAACGGCGGCGATTGGGCCACCGCCGCGCAGCGACTTTTGCGGGCGGCGGATGCAGGGTCGATGCCCGCTATCGGCCGCCGTGCACGAGCCTGCTTACTTCAGCCATTTATCCGAAATCGCCTGGTATTCGCCGGTCGACAGCGCGAGGTGCAGCCACTGATCGACGTATTGCTGGAACGCGACGTCGCCGCGCGGCACCATGTATGCCTTCTCGCCGAACTGGAACGGCTTGTCCGGATGCACCGAGCACAGGCCCGGATTCAGCTTTTGCTGCAGCAGCGTCTCGGACGCATCCGTCACCATCACGTCCGCCTTGCCGGCGAGGATCTGCTTGAAGATCGTTACGTTGTCCGGATAGACGGTGAGGTTCGCGTGCGTGAAATACTGCTTCGCGAAACGCTCGTTGGTGCCGCCCGGGTTCACGATCACGCGCGTTTCCGGCCGGTCGATCTGCGCGACGGTCTGGTATTTGTCGGCGTCCGCGCAGCGCACGATCGGCGTCTTGCCGTCGACCACATAAGGCTGCGTGAAGAACACGCGCTTCTGGCGCTCGAGCGTCGTCGACACGCCGCCCACCGCGATGTCGCATTTCGCGACGAAATCGCCGGTCAGGTTCGGCCAGCTCGTCTTCACGTAGTCGGTCTTCACGCCGAGCGACTTCGCGAGCGATTCGGCCATGTCGATGTCGATGCCCTCGAAGTGGCCGTCCGCGCGGTAGTACGAATACGGCTTGTAGTCGCCGGTCGTGCACACGCGCAGCGTGCCGCGCGAGAGCACGTCGTCGAGCCGCGAGCCGGCGCCCGGTGCGGCAGCAGCGGCGCCCGCGCCGGTCTGCGCGTGCGCGGCGGCGCAGCAAAGCAACGTGGCGGCGGCGAGCGTGGCGAGTGTCTTCATTGGTCTCCTCCTTCGTTTCGTTCGATATGAGCGTCCGATCATAACGGAGCCATCGCGCGCGTCATATGGCCGCCATCGCGTCGGCATGCGCAGCCTGAGGGCGGCTGTCCGGTAAAATGCCGCTTTGCTCTCGCATCGTCGCTCCTACCGTGGCCCATACCCTGCTCAACGACACCTTCCTGCGTGCGCTTCTGCGCGAGCCGACCGACTACACGCCGATCTGGCTGATGCGCCAGGCCGGCCGCTACCTGCCCGAATACAACGCGACGCGCGCGCGCGCCGGCAGCTTCCTCGGTCTCGCGAAGAATCCCGACTACGCGACCGAAGTGACGCTGCAGCCGCTCGAGCGCTTCCCGCTCGACGCCGCGATCCTGTTCTCGGACATCCTGACGATTCCGGACGCGATGGGGCTCGGCCTCGACTTCCAGGTCGGCGAGGGGCCGAAGTTCGCGCATCCGGTGCGCACCGAGGCCGACGTCGCGAAGCTCGCGGTGCCGGACATCGAGGCAACGCTCGGCTACGTGACGGGCGCCGTGCGCGAGATCCGTCGCGCGCTCACCGACGGCCAGGGCCGCCAGCGCGTGCCGCTGATCGGTTTTTCGGGCAGCCCGTGGACGCTCGCGTGCTACATGGTCGAAGGCGGCGGGTCGGACGATTTCCGCACGGTGAAGTCGATGGCGTATTCGCGCCCCGACCTGATGCACCGGATCCTCGACGTGAACGCGCAGGCGGTGGCCGCGTACCTGAACGCGCAGATCGAAGCGGGCGCGCAGGCCGTGATGATCTTCGATACGTGGGGTGGCGCGCTGGCGGACGGCGCGTACCAGCGCTTCTCGCTGGACTACATCCGCCGCGTGGTCTCGCAGCTCAAACGCGAGCACGACGGCGAGCGCGTGCCGGTGATCACGTTCACGAAGGGTGGCGGGCTGTGGCTCGAGGAGATCGCGGCGACCGGCGTCGACGCGGTCGGGCTCGACTGGACGGTCAACCTCGGCAAGGCGCGCGAGCGCGTCGCGGGCAAGGTGGCGCTGCAGGGCAACCTCGACCCGACGATCCTGTTTGCGCCGCCGGCCGCGGTGCGCGAGCAGGCGCGCGCGGTGCTCGACAGCTATGGCAACCATCCGGGCCACGTATTCAACCTCGGGCACGGCATTTCGCAATTCACGTCGCCCGATCACGTCGCCGAACTCGTCGACGAAGTGCATCGCCACAGCCGCGCGATCCGTAGCGGAGCCGCCGGCTGAACGCAAGCGCTGTCATGCTGCACTGCGGCGTGACGGCGTTTCGCTACCGGCACTAAACAGGGCGCAACCCTCCACCGGTTGCCGATTCAGTGCTTGTCAAGACTTGACTTATACACATTTTCCACGTTGCAGCGCGGTAGAGCCCTGTATCGGTCAATTTGTCTCGCTATGGTTCGGTAATTTGAATAGCAGCCTTATGGCATAAGGCTCCGCGGGGCACCGCAACACGCGGCGAAAATCAGCGCAAAGCGCGGCCCCGCGCGCGTTGCGGCCAGTGAGCGGCGAGTTCTCAACAAAGTTATCCACAGGCTGGGCAGGGTATACGGCGATTCCTAATGCGAATCCAAAACTTAGCGCCGAATCTGAAGTTTTACTTTAAGTTCGCTGCCCCGATGCGGGCGCGGATGTCGGCCGCCCATGCCCATGCGGCGCATGCCGCCGCCGGAGCGCGGGGATGAGCGGTACCTATTTGCGCGTCGCGCTCGACCATCCGCTCGCCACCCTGTTCGACTACCGCTGCGACGCGCAACCGGCGCCCGGGCCCGGCACGCTCGTGCAGGTGCCGTTCGGCAAGCGGCAGGCCGTCGGGCTCGTCTGCGAAGTGACGACTCACACCGACGTGCCGCCGTCGCGGCTGCGCGCGATCGACGCGATCTGCACCGACCTGCCGCCGTTGTCGCCGGACTGGCTCGCGCTCGTATCGTTCGCCGCGGATTACTACCAGCGCGGGCGTGGCGAGGTCGCGCTGCCGGCGTTGCCGCAGGCGCTGCGCGATGCCGGGCGCTGGGGGCGGCTGCTCGCGCCCGAGGTGCGTTACCGGCCGACGGAAGCCGGCCGCGCGGCGCTGCCCGATGCGTTACCCGCGCGCGGGGCCGCGCTGCGGCGGCTCGCGCAGGCGCTGGTCGACACCGGCTCGCTGGCGCTGCCCGAGGCGCGTGCGCTGCACCCGAAGGCGGCGGCCACGCTCGACGATTGGGCGGCGCGCGGCTGGGTCGATGTCGAGGAGATCGGCTGGGCCGATGCGCCTGTGCCCAAAGCTGTGGATAACCTGTTGGCAGCCGGTGGACGGACTGTGCCGCCGGCGCTCACGGACCAGCAGGCCGAGGCGCTCGACGCGATTCGCGCCGCGCAGGGCTTCGCGCCGTTCCTGCTGCATGGCGTGACCGGCAGCGGCAAGACCGAGGTCTATCTGCATGCGCTCGCGTCGCTGCTCGACGCGCGGCCGGATGCGCAGGCGCTCGTGCTCGTCCCTGAAATCAACCTGACGCCGCAATTCGAGGCCGCGTTTCGCGCGCGCTTCGCGGGTGCGCTCGCCGACGACGCGATCGTCACGCTGCACAGCGGGCTCGCCGAGGGCGAGCGTGCGCGCAACTGGCTCGCCGCGCACACGGGCCGCGCGCGGATCGTGCTCGGCACGCGCCTCGCGGTGCTCGCGTCGATGCCGACGCTCGCGCTGATCGTCGTCGACGAGGAGCACGAGCCCGCGTACAAGCAGCAGGAAGGGCTGCGCTATTCGGCGCGCGACCTCGCCGTGTGGCGCGCGAAGCAGCTCGGCATCACGGTCGTGCTCGGCTCGGCGACGCCGTCGCTCGAAAGCTGGTGGCAGGCCGAGCAGGGCCGCTACACGCGGCTCACGCTGTCGCGCCGCGCGGTGGCCGACGCGACGCTGCCGACCGTACGGCTGATCGACCTCGAAGAGGAGCGGCGGCGCGGGCGCGCGTCGATGGGCGGGCTGTCGGGGCCGCTCGTCGCGGCGCTGAAGGCGCGGCTCGAGCGCGGCGAACAGAGCCTCGTGTTCCTGAACCGGCGTGGCTACGCGCCGCAGCTTGCGTGCGACGCTTGCGGCTGGGTCGCTGGCTGCCCGCGCTGCAGCGCGTACGTCGTGCTGCACAAGCCCGAGCACGCGCTGCGCTGCCATCACTGCGGCTGGGAAGCGCGCATTCCGCGGTCGTGTCCCGAGTGCGGGAACGTCGACATCGCGCCGCTCGGGCGCGGCACGCAACGCATCGAGGAGGCGCTCGCCGAAGCCGTGCCGGGCGCGCGCGTGCTGCGGATCGACGCGGACAGCACGCGCCGCAAGGGCAGCGCGCAGGCGCTCTTTTCCGATGTGCATGCGGGCGAGGTGGACATCCTCGTCGGCACGCAGATGATCGCGAAGGGGCACGACTTCCAGCGCGTGTCGCTCGTCGGCGTGCTCAATGCGGATACCGCGCTGTTCTCGCATGACTTCCGCGCGAGCGAACGGCTGTTCGCGCAGCTGATGCAGGTGAGCGGCCGTGCGGGGCGCGCCGGGCTGCCGGGCGAAGTGCTCGTGCAGACGCGTTACCCGCGTCATGCGCTGTACCACGCGCTCGGGCGGCAGGATTACGTCGGCTTCGCGAATTCGACACTCGGCGAGCGCCGCGACGCGCACCTGCCGCCGTTCGTCTACCAGGCGCTGCTGCGCGCCGAAGGGCGCACGCTGGACGCGGCGCTCGCGTTCCTCCTTCAAGCCGCTGCCGCGTTGCCGGGGCTGCCGGGGGCCGATCGCGTGACCGTCTACGACGCGGTGCCGATGACGATCGTCAAGGTCGCGAACGTGCATCGCGCGCAGTTGCTGCTCGAAAGCGCATCGCGGGCGGCGCTGCAGCATGCGCTGCGCGCATGGCAGCCCGAGCTGCGCGCGCTGAAGGGCGTGCTGCGGTGGAGCGTCGAGGTCGATCCGCTGGACATCTGAGCGGCGCGGCATGCGGCGGTCGCGTTGCGTGCCGCTGCGTTGCACCCCCCGGCCACCGGGCCGGGTACCCCCGAACCGTCGCTTGCCGTCCGGCCGCGCCCGGGCGCCTCGCCTCCCGCCGCACCCAGTGCAACCCGTTTTCGTCCGCCGCGGCACGCGCGGAAGGTTGCGCACGCATGTCAAACCGGCCCGATCAGGGAAAACACCGATCCTCCGACCACGGGCAACTCCTAGGTTGCAACCGCATAAGTGGCTGATTATATTGAGTAACCTATGGGTGCAACCTGTCTTGTAATTTGGTTGCACCTTTTTATTGCGTGCCGTAGGATTTCGCGCATCCTCTCACACCACATTGCCGGGCTCGCACCGGCGCACGAACCCACCATGGCAAGCACGACTCTCGGCGTCAAAGTCGACGACCTTCTCCGCTCGCGCCTCAAGGACGCCGCCGCGCGTCTCGAGCGTACTCCCCACTGGCTGATCAAGCAGGCGATCTTCGCGTATCTCGAGCGGATCGAGCACGGCCAGTTGCCGCCCGAGCTGTCGGGCCACAGCGGCGTCACGGAGCTCGCCGACGGTCAGTCCGCGGACGGCGACGACGACAACTCGCCGCATCCGTTCCTCGAGTTCGCGCAGAACGTGCAACCGCAATCGGTGCTGCGCGCGGCGATCACGGCGGCGTACCGCCGCCCCGAGCCGGAATGCGTGCCGTTCCTGCTCGGCCAGGCGCGTCTGCCCGCGAACCTGCAGGCGGACGTGCAGGCGCTCGCGACGAAGCTCGTCGAGGCGCTGCGCGAGAAGAGCTCGGGCGGTGGCGTCGAAGGGCTGATCCACGAGTTCTCGCTGTCGAGCCAGGAAGGCGTCGCGCTGATGTGCCTCGCCGAAGCGCTGCTGCGCATTCCCGATCGCGCGACGCGCGATGCGCTGATCCGCGACAAGATCAGCAAGGGCGACTGGCGCTCGCACGTCGGCCACGCGCCGTCGCTGTTCGTGAACGCGGCGACCTGGGGGCTGATGATCACCGGCAAGCTCGTGACGACCAACAGCGAAGCCGGGCTGTCGTCGGCGCTGACGCGCCTGATCGGCCGCGGCGGCGAGCCGCTGATCCGCAAGGGCGTCGACATGGCGATGCGCCTGATGGGCGAGCAGTTCGTCACCGGCGAGACGATTTCCGAAGCCCTGGCGAACAGCCGCAAGTACGAAGCGCGCGGCTTCCGTTACTCGTACGACATGCTCGGCGAAGCGGCGACGACCGAAGAGGACGCGCAGCGCTACTACGCGTCGTACGAACAGGCGATCCACGCGATCGGCAAGGCGGCCGGCGGCCGCGGCATCTACGAAGGCCCGGGCATCTCGATCAAGCTGTCGGCGCTGCATGCGCGCTACTCACGCTCGCAGCAGGACCGCACGATGAGCGAGCTGCTGCCGCGCGTGCGCGCGCTCGCGCTGCTCGCACGCCGCTACGACATCGGCCTGAACATCGATGCTGAAGAGGCCGACCGCCTCGAACTGTCGCTCGACCTGCTCGAGGCGCTGTGCTTCGATCCGGACCTCGCGGGCTGGAACGGCATCGGCTTCGTGGTGCAGGGCTACCAGAAGCGCTGTCCGTTCGTGATCGACTACCTGATCGATCTCGCGCGCCGCAGCCGTCACCGCCTGATGATCCGCCTCGTGAAGGGCGCGTACTGGGATACCGAGATCAAGCGTGCGCAGGTCGACGGCCTCGAAGGCTATCCGGTCTACACGCGCAAGATCTACACGGACGTGTCGTACCTCGCGTGCGCGAAGAAGCTGCTCGCGGCGCCGGATGCCGTGTACCCGCAGTTCGCGACGCACAACGCGTACACGCTGGCCGCGATCTACCAGCTCGCGGGCCAGAACTACTACCCGGGCCAGTACGAATTCCAGTGCCTGCACGGGATGGGCGAGCCGCTGTACGAGGAAGTCACCGGCCGCGACAAGCTGAACCGTCCGTGCCGCGTGTACGCGCCGGTCGGCACGCACGAGACGCTGCTCGCGTACCTGGTGCGCCGCCTGCTCGAGAACGGCGCGAACACGTCGTTCGTGAACCGCATCGCGGATAAAACCGTGTCGGTGAAGGAGCTGGTTGCCGATCCGGTCGACGAGGCATCGAAGGTCGTGCCGCTCGGCGCGCCGCACGCGAAGATCCCGCTGCCGCGCAACCTGTACGGCGACGAGCGTCCCAACTCGATGGGCCTCGACCTGTCGAACGAACACCGCCTCGCGTCGCTGTCGTCCGCGCTGCTCGCGAGTGCGCATTTCCCGTGGCGCGCGGCGCCGATGCTCGCCGACGACACGCTCGCCGACGCACCGGCCCGCGATGTGCGCAACCCGGCCGACCAGCGCGACCTGGTCGGCACGGTCAGCGAAGCGACGGCCGAACACGTGAGCGCGGCGCTCGCGCACGCGGTGGCCGCCGCGCCGATCTGGCAGGCGACGCCGGTCGATGCGCGTGCCGATTGCCTGGTGCGCGCGGCCGACCTGCTCGAAGCGCAGATGCACACGCTGATGGGCCTGATCGTGCGCGAAGCCGGCAAATCGCTGCCGAACGCGATCGCCGAGATCCGCGAAGCGGTCGACTTCCTGCGCTACTACGCCGCACAGATCCGCGACGAATTCTCGAACGACACGCACCGCCCGCTGGGCCCCGTGGTCTGTATCAGCCCGTGGAACTTCCCGCTCGCGATCTTCATGGGCCAGGTCGCCGCGGCACTCGCCGCCGGCAACACGGTGCTCGCGAAGCCGGCCGAACAGACGCCGCTGATCGCCGCCCAGGCCGTGCGCCTGCTGCGCGAGGCCGGCGTGCCGGCCGGTGCGGTGCAACTGCTGCCGGGCACCGGCGAGACCGTCGGCGCGGCGCTGGTGGCCGACGCGCGTACGCGTGCGGTGATGTTCACCGGCTCGACGGAAGTGGCGCGCCTGATCAACAAGACGCTGTCCGCGCGCCTCGACCCGGACGGCAAGCCGATTCCGCTGATCGCCGAAACGGGCGGCCAGAACGCGATGATCGTCGACTCGTCGGCGCTCGCGGAGCAGGTCGTCGCGGACGTGATGCAGTCGTCGTTCGACTCGGCCGGTCAACGGTGTTCGGCGCTGCGCGTTCTGTGTCTGCAGGACGACGTTGCGGACCGCACGCTGACGATGCTCAAGGGCGCGATGCACGAACTGGCGCTCGGCAACCCGGACCGGCTGTCGACCGACGTCGGCCCGGTGATCGACGCCGAAGCGAAGCAGACGATCGACACGCACGTCGCGGCGATGAAGGACAAGGGCCACGGCGTCACGCAGCTGCCGATGCCCGACGCGTGCGCGCACGGCACGTTCGTGCCGCCGACGCTGATCGAGATCGGCAGCATCGACGAGCTGAAGCGCGAAGTGTTCGGCCCCGTGCTGCACGTGGTGCGTTACCGCCGCAGCCAGCTCGACAAGCTGCTGGAACAGATCCGCGCGACCGGCTACGGCCTGACGCTCGGCATCCACACGCGGATCGACGAGACGATCGCGCACGTGATCTCGAATGCGCACGTCGGCAACATCTACGTGAACCGCAACGTGATCGGCGCGGTGGTCGGCGTGCAGCCGTTCGGCGGCGAAGGGCTGTCGGGCACCGGCCCGAAGGCCGGCGGCGCACTGTACCTGCAGCGCCTGCTCGCGACGCGTCCGTCGGGCCTGCCGCGTTCACTCGCGCAGACGCTGATCGCGGACGGCGCGGTGGAAGGCGACGCACGCGGCAACCCGGCGGCGGCGCTCACGACGCTGCGCGACTGGCTGATCGAGCAGCGCGAGCCGGCGCTGGCCGCGCGTTGCGACGGCTATCTGGCCCAGGTGCCGGCCGGTGCGACCGCGGTGCTGACCGGTCCGACGGGCGAGCGAAACACGTATACACTCGGCCCGCGCGGCACGGTGTTGTGTGTCGCGGCGACGCCGGGCGGCGCGCGCGCGCAGTTCGCGGCGGTGCTGGCGACCGGTAACCGCGCGCTGTTCGCGGGTGCGGCAGGCGAGGCGCTGGTGGCCGCGCTGCCGGCATCGCTGAAGGCGCATGCGACCGTGCGCAAGCAGGCCGACGCGCCGTTCGACGCGGTGCTGTTCGAAGGCGACAGCGACGAACTGCAGACGCTCGTGAAGGACGTCGCGCAGCGGCCGGGCCCGATCGTGTCGGTGCAGGGCGTGTCGGTGGGCGCGTTCGAGAACGGCGATGCGGAAGATTACGCGCTGGAACGGCTGCTGACGGAGCGCTCGGTGAGCGTGAACACGGCCGCGGCGGGCGGCAATGCGAATTTGATGACGATCGGCTGATCATCCTTGCCGTTCGGATCAAACAAAGGAAGCGGCCAGGCGATCCCGAAGCCGCTCCATTTACCCTGGTACCAAGGAGATGCTATGCAACACACGATGAAAAAAGTGGCAGGCGCGACGTTCGTCGCGGTCATGTCGCTGGCGGGGACGGCCCATGCGGATGACGTGAAGATTGGTTACGCAGGGCCGATGACGGGCGCGCAGGCGCACTACGGCAAGGATATGCAGAACGGGATCGCGCTGGCGATCGAGGATTTCAACGCGACGAGCCCGAAGATCGGCGGCAAGCCGGTGAAGTTCGTGCTCGACACGCAGGACGACCAGGCTGACCCGCGCACCGGCACGACGGTCGCGCAGAAGCTCGTCGACGACGGCATCAAGGGCATGCTCGGCCACTTCAACTCGGGCACGACGATTCCGGCTTCGCGCATCTACGCGAACGCGGGCATTCCGCAGATCGCGATGGCGACCGCACCGGAATACACGCAGCAGGGCTACAAGACGACCTTCCGCATGATGACGTCCGACACGCAGCAGGGCTCGGTGGCCGGCACGTTCGCGTCGAAGGATCTCGGCATGAAGAAGATCGCGATCGTCGACGACCGCACGGCCTACGGCCAGGGTCTCGCCGACCAGTTCGAGAAGGCCGCGAAGGCAGGCGGCGCATCGATCGTCGACCGTGAATTCACGAACGACAAGGCTGTCGACTTCAAGGCAATCCTGACCAAGCTGAAGGCGGCGAAGCCGGATCTCGTCTACTACGGCGGCGCGGATTCGCAGGCGGCACCGATGGTCAAGCAGATGAAGGCGCTCGGCATCACCGCCCCGCTGATGAGCGGCGAAATGGTGAAGACGCCGACGTTCCTGAAGATCGCGGGCAACGCGGCCGACGGCACGATCGCTTCGCTGGCCGGTCTCCCGCTGGAAGAAATGCCGGGCGGCAAGACGTACGCCGACAAGTACAAGAAGCGCTTCGGCGAAGACGTGCAGACGTACTCGCCGTACGCGTACGACGGTGCGATGGCGCTGTTCAACGCGATGAAGAAGGCCGATTCGACCGATCCGGCGAAGTACCTGCCGCTGCTCGCGAAGACCGACATGGCCGGCGTGACGTCGACGCACGTCGCGTATGACGCGAAGGGCGACCTGAAGAACGGCGGCATCACGATGTACAAGGTCGAGAAGGGCGAGTGGAAGCCGCTGAAGAGCATTGGCGGGAAGTAAGCAGCCTGTGATGTGACGAACGGGCGGCGGCGGACGTCGCCGCCCGGCCGATCAGGAAAAAGCCACCGGGCCGTCGGGCCGGGTGGCTTTTTCTTTTGCCGCGGTCGCACAAGCGGCTATTCGCGACGCACGCGCAGCAGGAACTTCTGCAGCTTGCCCGTCGGCGTGCGCGGTAGCGCCTGCGCGAACGTGAATTCGCGCGGAATCTTGTACGCAGCCAGCCGCTCGCCGCAGAACGCGCGCAGTGCATCCGCGTCGGGTACGGTGCCCGCGCGCAGCACCACGTGCGCAACCACCGTCTCGCCCCAGTCGGGATGCGGGACGCCGACGACGGCCGCCTCGGCGATGTCCGGGTGCGCGCCGAGCACGTCCTCCACTTCCTTCGAATAGACGTTCTCGCCGCCCGTCACGATCATGTCCTTCAGCCGGTCGACGATGAACAGGTAGCCATCCTGATCGATCCGCGCGATGTCGCCGGTGCGATACCAGCCGTCCGGCGCGAACGCGGCGCGCGTCGCGGCCGCATCGTCGAGATAGCCGAGCATCATGCTGTCGGTCTTCAGCCAGATCTCGCCGGTCTCGCCCGGCTGCGCGTCGATGCCGTCCATCCGCACGACGCGCAGGTCGACGCCCGGGGCGCCGGTGCGGCCGATCGAACCGGCCTTCGCGAGCTGCTCGTCCGGATACAGCGTCGTGCCGGCCGGGCCTGCCTCGGTCATGCCGTACACCTGGAAGAACGCATCGCTGCGATACGCGCGTGCGAGACGTTCGGCTTGCGCGGGGCCGATCGGGCCGCCGCCGTACAGCCAGGCGCGCACGCTCGACAGGTCGAACGCCGCGAAGCCGTCGACCGTGTCGAGCGGTAGCAGGTACGACACCGGCGCGCCGAAATACAGCGTCACGCGCTCGCGCTCGACGGTCTGCAGGAATCGCAGCGGATGGTATTCGCGCAGCAGCACGACGGTGCCGCCCGCGTAAAGCGTGCCGCCGAACCAGTTGTTGAGCGGCGACGAATGCCAGATCGGCATCGCCATCAGCGTGCGCTCGTGGCGGCCGATGCCGGTTGCGAGCGCCGCCTGCATCGCCGCGAGCGTCACGGTGCGGTGGCTGTGCACGCAGCCTTTCGGGTAACCGGTCGTGCCGGACGTATAGAGGATCTGCGCGATGTCGCCGTCGGCCGGCTCGATGCCCGCGAGGCCTTCCATCGTCGCGCACAGCGTGTCGAAGCACGGCACGTCGTCGAGCTCGCCTTCGGTCACGAGCCGCCGCGCGGGATGCACGAGGCGTTCGACCACCGGCGCGAGCGCCACGTCGAACAGCAGCGCCTTGCTGTGGCTGTGTTCGAGCACGTAGTCGACTTCCGGCGCCTGCAGCTTGTGGTTGACCGGCACGAACGTCGCGCCGAGCCGCCACGCGCCGAACATCAGGTCGACGAACGCCGGCGTGTTGAAGCACATCGCGGCGACACGGTCGCCGGCCGCGACGCCGAGCGCGCTCAGCACGGCTGCCGCGCGGTGCGAGCGCTCGCGCGCGGCGGCATAGGTGATCGTCGCGGATTCGCTGACGAGGAACGGCTGGTCGGGCGTCGCACGGGCGGCGCGGTCGAGGGCGGCGACGAGGTTCATCGGGACTCCGGGCGGGCGATCGAAGGCGAACTGGGTCGTACCAAGTTGTCCGAAAAGGCATCAGGCCGGGTACGCGCGCTGCAGCAGCGCGGCGACGTCGATCGAATGCGGGTCGAAGCCGCCCGCGATGCGGCCCCAGTCGGGCGCGGCAAGCCGCGTCGCGACGAATGCGTCGGCAACGGCCGCCGGCGCATCGCGGCGCAGCAGGCACGCCTGCGCGACCACCGCGAGCCGCTGCGCGAACACGCGGCCCGACGCCTCGAGCGTGTCGGCCGGCGCCGCGAGCATCGCGCGCAGCGCATCGAGCGCCGCGCGGATGCGCGGTTCGCCCGCGCCGAGGTCGGCGAGTTCGGCGAACAGCGCGGCGGCCGCGTCGGGCTCGCGCGATATCGCGCGCAGCACGTCGAGGCACATCACGTTGCCCGAGCCTTCCCAGATCGAGTTGACGGGCGCCTCGCGGAACAACCGCGCGATCGGGCCGTCGTCGACGTAGCCGTTGCCGCCGAACACTTCCATCACCTCGCCGGTCAGCTCGACCGCGCGCTTGCACACCCAGAATTTCGCGGCGGGCGTGACGATCCGCTTCCACGCGCGTTCGCGCGGCGAGTCGTCGCGCTCGAACGCGTCGGCGAGACGCATCGACAGCGACAGCGCGGCTTCGCTTTCGAGCGCGAGATCGGCGAGCACGGTACGCATCAGCGGCTGCTCGGCGAGTGCGCGGCCGAACGCATGGCGCTGGCGCGTGTAAGCGATCGCCTGCACGACGCCCTGGCGCAGCATCGCCGCGCTGCCGAGCACGCAGTTCAGCCGCGTGGTGGTGGCCATCTCGATGATGGTCGGGATGCCGCGGCCTTCGTCGCCGAGCATGATGCCCCACGCGTCGTTCAGCTCGATCTCGCTGCTCGAGTTGCTGCGGTTGCCGACCTTGTCCTTCAGCCGCTGGATCTCGACCGCGTTCTTCGTGCCGTCCGGCCGCCAGCGCGGCACGTAGAAGCACGACGGGCTGCCGGCTTCGGTGCGTGCGACGACGAGGTGGGCATCGCACATCGGCGCGGAGAAAAACCACTTGTGGCCGCGCAGCCGGTATTCGCCGCCGCGTCCGCCCGCGCCGACCGCGGTCGCGAGCGTCGTGTTCGCGCGCACGTCGGAGCCGCCCTGTTTCTCGGTCATGCCCATGCCGAACCAGATCGAGCGCTTGTCGGCGACCGGCACGTCGCGCGGATCGTAGTCGTTGCTGTAGAGCTTGTCGCGCAGCAGGTCCCACAGCGCGGGCTCCTTCTGCAGCACGGGAATCGCGGCCTGCGTCATCGTCGCCGGGCACAGCGTGCCGGCCTCGATCTGGCCATGCAGGTAGAAGCCGGCGGCGGTCGCGGCCCAGCGGCCGCGGCGCGTGTCGCGGAAGGCGAGCGACACGAAGCCTTCGTGGCGGTACTGGCCGAGCAGCGTGTGCCAGGCCGGGTGGAAGTCGACGCGGTCGATGCGCCGGCCGCGCCGGTCGAAGGTGTGCAGTTCCGGTGTGTGGTGGTTCGCATCGTCGGCGAGCCGAGCGGTGTCGGCGCTGCCGAGCCGCGCGCCGTACGCGTCGAGCTGCGGCACGGCCCAGTCGGCGCCCGCGCGGGTGAGCGCGTCGCGCAGCGCGATGTCCGTCGCGAAGAGGTTATAGTCGACCAGTTCGTCGAACTGGTTCGTGACGGCGTGAGTCGAGTCGGTCATCGAGGTGGTCTCCGGTCTCATGCTTCGCGGGCGGCCGGCGTCATGCCGCACGGATGACGCGTCGGCGCCGGCTCCGGCCCCCGGTAAAACGCATTCCCTGCTGATTTCCAGAGTAGCAAATATGCCGCCGCGACATGTTCAGGTTCCGGCGCCGCCCGGCCAGCCGGCGGCGCAACCCGCGCCCGCCTTGCGTCGCCGGCCGCGCCAGTCGCGCGCGCAGGCGAGTTCCGACGCGCTGCAGCAGGCGTTCGTTCAGCTTTTGCTCGAACGCGGCTACGCGAAGGCGACGATTCGCGAGATCGCGGCGGTCGCGGGCGTCAGCATCGGCACCTTCTACGAATATTTCGGCGACAAGCAGAGCCTCGCGGCGCTCTGCATCCACCGGCACGTGCTGGCGTTGGCCGACCGGCTGCGCGACGCCATCGCGCAGCTGCGCGGCGCGCCACGGGCCGAACTGGCCGCCGCGCTCGTCGACCTGCAGGTCGAGGCGATCGGCGCCGACGCGGCGCTGTGGGGCGCGCTCTTCGCGCTGGAGCGGCAGGTGTCGCCGCTCACCGCCTACCGCCGGCATTACGACGCGTATGTCGCACTGTGGCGCGACGCGCTCGCGCACGCGGCCGACCCGCCACCCGCCGCGCGGCTCGACGGGCTCGCGCGGATGGCGCACACGATCTGCTACGGCGGGCTTTCGCAGGCGTTGCTGACGCTCGGGCCCGCGTTCGACATCGCCGCGCTGCGCGACGAACTGCGGGCGGTGCTGCTCGCCTATCTTGCGGCGGCCGGCCGGTAGCATTCCTCGGGCCTGTTCACGCTAATAACGGGCTTGCGAACGTGCCTTGCCGGTCGTAACTCAAGAAGAGGAGCGCCGTTTGGCCGAGCCAAACGCCCCGAAGGAAGTCCCCTTGGGGGACAAGCGACGATCGACGCCGCAGTGCGGCCGGCAAGGCGCGTTCCCCTGTTCGGGAAAATTCATTCGTGGGGCTGGCCACCAGAAGGGCCGATCGCCGCGTCATGCTCCTCGCGAATACGTCGAGTATTCGCTTCGTCGCAATCCTTGCGCTCGGCCCTTCTGGTGGCCAGCGCAAGCCCGTTATTAGCGTGAACAGGCCCTAGGGGAAATGCCTGATTCGCATGTCGCCCCGACAGGCTAGCCTTGCCGCTGCGCACCCCTCCCCACGAGCCATGAGAAAAATGCATGGCCGCCATGACGAACTTTCGATTGTCCACCGATATTGGCTCGGGCTAAATCGTGCGACAGATGCAGGCCGTGCGCGTCGCGCGCGGCCGCCCGAAGGACATCAGAAGGAGGAGTCATGCGAAGCGCGACCGCGCCCCGTTCGAAACTGCCCGACGTCGGGACGACGATCTTCACGGTGATCGGCCAACTGGCTGCCCGGCACGATGCGTTGAACCTGTCGCAGGGGGCGCCGAATTTCGCGCCCGATCCGGCGCTCGTCGAAGGCGTTGCGCGTGCGATGCGCGACGGCCACAACCAGTACGCGCCGATGGCCGGCGTCATGGCGCTGCGCGAGCGGCTCGCCGAGAAGACCGAGGCGCTGTACGGCGCGCACTACGACCCGGCCACGGAAATCACGGTGATCGCGAGCGCGAGCGAAGGGCTCTACGCGGCGATCAGCGCGCTCGTGCATCCGGGCGACGAGGTGATCTACTTCGAGCCGTCGTTCGACAGCTATGCGCCGATCGTGCGGCTGCAGGGCGCGACGCCGGTGGCGATCAAGCTGTCGCCCGAGCATTTCCGCGTGAACTGGGACGAAGTCGCCGCGGCGATCAACCCGCGCACGCGGATGATCATCGTGAACACGCCGCACAACCCGACCGCGACCGTGTTCTCCGCTGACGATCTCGAACGGCTCGCGCAGCTCACGCGCGATACCGGCATCGTGATCCTGTCCGACGAAGTGTATGAGCACGTCGTGTTCGACGGCGCGCAGCACCAGAGCATGGCGCGCCATCGCGAGCTGGCCGAGCGCAGCGTGATCGTGTCGTCGTTCGGCAAGTCGTTCCACGTGACGGGCTGGCGGGTCGGCCATTGCCTCGCGCCGGCCGAGCTGATGGACGAGATCCGCAAGGTGCACCAGTTCATGGTGTTCGCGGCCGACACGCCGATGCAGGTCGCATTCGCGGAGATCCTCGCGCGGCCGGACAGCTATCTCGGCCTGTCGGCGTTCTACCAGGCCAAGCGCGACCTGCTCGCGCGCGAGCTGGCCGATTCGCGTTTCGAGCTGCTGCCGAGCGAAGGCTCGTTCTTCATGCTCGCGCGCTTCCGGCACTTCTCGGACGAAAGCGACAGCGATTTCGTGCTGCGCCTGATCCGCGACGCGCGCGTCGCGACGATTCCGCTGTCGGCGTTCTATACCGACGGCACCGACGCCGGCGTGATCCGGCTCAGTTTTTCGAAGGACGACGCGACGCTGGTCGAAGGCGCGCGGCGGCTGCGTTCGCTGTAAGGCCCGTACGTAAACCGGCGACGGGAGCGTCGCACCGACCAGACACAGGAGATCACGATGAAGCACACGGCCACCCTGAAACTCGCGTTCGCACTCGCGTGCGCAATCGGCTCCGGCGCAGCGCTCGCCGAGGCGCAGACGCTGCGCTTCGGCCTCGAGGCGCAATACCCGCCGTTCGAATCGAAAGCGCCGAACGGCGACCTGCAAGGCTTCGACGTCGACGTCGGCAATGCGGTGTGCCAGACGGCGAAGCTGTCGTGCAAATGGGTCGAGACGTCGTTCGACGGCCTGATTCCCGCGCTGCAGGGCCGCAAGTTCGACGCGATCAACTCGGCGATGAACGCGACCGAGCAGCGGCGCCAGGCGATCGACTTCACGACGATCATCTATCGCGTGCCGACCCAGCTGATCGCACGCACCGGCAGCGGCCTGCTGCCGACGCCGGAATCGCTGAAAGGCAAGCGTGTCGGCGTGCTGCAGGCGTCGATCCAGGAAACCTTCGCGAAGGCGCACTGGGAGCCGGCCGGCGTCGCGGTCGTCGCGTACCAGGACCAGAACCAGGCATACGCGGACCTCGTGTCCGGCCGTCTCGACGCGACGCTCGTGCTCGCACCGTCCGGCCAGCGCGGCTTCCTGTCGCGTCCGGACGGCAAGGGCTTCTCGTTCGTCGGCCAGCCCGTGCACGACGACAAGATCCTCGGCAGCGGCATCGCATTCGGGCTGCGAAAAGGCGACAGCGCGCTGAAGGCGAAACTCGATGCGGCGATCGACAAGCTGAAGGCGGACGGCACGGTGAAGTCGCTCGGCCTGAAGTATTTCGGCGATATCGACATCTCGGCGAAGTAAGCGGAGCCGCGCGCGATGCAGAACCGGCACACGGCCGCCGCGGGTGGCGAACAGGGCGGCGCATCGCTGTCGGGTGATGCGGTCGAAGCCCTGCTCGTCGCCGAACTGGGCGATGCGCTCGTGACCCGCTCGGCCGACATCGATCCGCGTTACTTCACCGCGTACAACGAGCCGGCCGGCGCGCGGCCGCGTGCACTGGTGCGCCCGCGCAGCATCGACGACGTGTCGCGCACGCTCGCGTTGTGCACGCGTCTGGGCCAGCCAGTCGTGCCGCAGGGCGGCCTGACGGGGCTCGCGCGCGGCGCGGTCGCGCTGGGCGGCGAGGCGGTGCTGTCGATGGAGCGCTTCGCGGGCATCGAGGCGCTCGACGCGGCGGCCGGCACGATGACCGTGCGCGCCGGGACGCCGCTGCAGACGGTGCAGGAAGCCGCGGAAGCGGCGGGTTTCACGTTCGGCGTCGATCTCGGCGCACGCGGCTCATGCCAGATCGGCGGCATGCTCGCGACCAACGCGGGCGGCACGCGCGCGATCCGCTACGGGATGATGCGCGAGCAGGTGCTCGGGCTCGAGGCGGTGCTCGCGGACGGCACGGTCGTGTCGTCGATGAACCGGATGCTGAAGAACAATGCGGGCTACGACCTCAAGCAGCTGTTCATCGGCAGCGAGGGGACGCTCGGCGTCGTCACGCGCGCGGTGCTGCGGCTGCATCCGCTGCTGGCCGCGCCGGCCACGGCGCTCTGCCGCGTGCGCGACTACGACGCGGTGGTCGCGCTGTGGAACCGCGTGCGCACGCTGCCGGAGGTCGTCAGCTTCGAGGCGATGTGGCCGGCGTTCTACGACTACGTCGCGCGTCATACGCCGGGTGTTTCGGCGCCGTTTGTCGGCGACGCTGGCTTCGCGGTGCTGATCGAATGCGCGACGAGCGCGCCGGGCGGCGACGCGCATCATGCGCTGGAAACCGGTCTCGCGGCGGGGTTCGACGCAGGGCTCGTGGAAGATGCGGTGCTCGCGACGTCGGAGCGGCAGGCGCGCGACCTGTGGACGCTGCGTGAAGGACTCGCGATCGACGCGCTGCCGCATCTCGTCAACTTCGACGTGAGCCTGCCGACGGGCGAACTCGGCGCGTTCGCCGAGCGCTGCGAGGCGGCGCTGCGGGCGCGCTGGCCGGACGCCACGTGCCTGTTCTTCGGCCACGTCGGCGACGGCAACGTGCATATCGGCGTGTCGCTGGCCGGGATGACCGACACGGACCTCGATGCGCTCGATCACTGCGTGTACGCGGTGGTGCGGGACATGGGCGGCTCGGTGTCGGCCGAGCACGGGATCGGCGTGCTCAAGCGCGCTTATCTCGCGCATACGCGCAGCGACGCGGAAATCGGATTGATGCGAAGACTGAAGGCCGCGCTGGATCCGTGCGGCATCCTGAATCCCGGCAAAGTGCTTTAACGAGACCGATCGCCGTTGTTCGTGCGAATCGGCCTGCGCGATCCGTCAACCATCCACCCAGCGCAGCGCACCGATCTTCAGGTGTTCGACGACGCTGCGCGCCCAGTCGAGTTCGGCATTGAGCAGCACGAGCGCATGCTCGTTCTGCAGCAGGAACAGGCGCGGTACCTGATCGGCCTGCGCGGTGGCGCGCAGCGTTTCGAGGCGCTCGCGCTCGGCGTCGAGCCGCGTGATTCGAAGCTCCAGCTGGTGGCGTGCATCTTCGGCGTCGAGCAGCGGCAGGAACGCGAGACCGGCGCCGAACGCCGGGAATTCACGCGCGGGCTCCGCGAGCAGCGTGTGCAGCCACGCCTGCCCGGCCGTGTGCCCGGCCTCGGTCAGCGCATACAGCGTGCGCTCCGGAAACGCGCCGTCGCGCTCGGTGTCGTGCACGGCGATCAGCCCGTCGCGCAGCAGCCGGTCGATCGTCTGGTAGAGGCTCGTGCGCTGGCGCACGTTGACGACTTCGTCGTACCCGCGAGCCTTCAGTTGCTGCAGCATCCCGTACGGATGCATCGGCGTTTCGGTGAGCGTCGCGAGGACGGCCAGCGCAAGCGGAGACGGGCGACTGGTGGACATGAATAGTTATTCAATATCTAGTAAGAATATAACTATTCTCATCCAGACTATCATATTTCACAAGGGTTTCAGCCGAGGTGCGAGCGCTTCGCGGCCGGCGCAACGGTTTCCATCGTCGCGAGACCGTGCACGATGCCGCAATCCTCGACCGAATGTTCGCCGACGCACTGGCGGCGCAATTCGGTGAGCTGGTCGCGCAGGTGCGTGAGTTCCGCGAGGCGCGCATCGACGTGCCCGATGTGCTCGTCGAGCAGCGAATTGATCGAATCGCAGGGGTCGGCCGGCGTGTCGGTGAGCTGGAGCAGCGCGCGGATTTCGTCGTGCGCCATGTCGAGCGCGCGGCAGTTGCGGATGAAGCGCAGCCGCTCGACGTGCACGTCGGTGTAGTTGCGGTAGTTCGAGTCGGTGCGCTCCGCATCCGGCATCAGACCCTCTTTCTCATAGAAACGGATCGTCTCGGGTGTGCAGCGGGCCGCTTTGGCCAGTTCGCCGATCTTCATACCTTTCTCCCGTGCAAGGGTTGACCTTGTAGTGGCTTCAGGGTGTTAACTCTACACCGTTAGCCATTGAGGAGGTTGTCATGACCGACGCCCAGCGTACCCACGACCCACGACACCGTCATGCCGGCGGCGCCGCCCCGTGCTGCGCCGACGCGCACGATACGGATACGGCGACCGTTGCCGATGCGGCGCCGTCGGCCGGCGAGCACGCGCACGGCGAGGTCGCTGCAGCGCGCGGCGCGCAGTCGCGTGCCAACAGCCACGATCATGAACATGATCACGGGCACGCGGGTCGTGAAGAGGGTCACGTCCATGGCGCCGGTTGCAGCCACGGCAGCGGCAGGGAACACGACCACGACCAGGGTCATGAGCATGCACACGAGCACGGCGACGGGCATGTCCATGGCGCCGCCCGTGCACACGGCAGCGCCGCGCACGACCATGCCGGTCACGACCACGACCACGACCACGACCACGACCACGACCACGACCACGACCACGACCACGCGGCAGGCGATTGCTGCGCGCCTGCCGCGCTGACGCTCGCGCCGCTGCCGGTTGCGCAGGCGACCGCGTCGGGTCACGTGCGCTCCGCATTCCGGATCATGCAGATGGACTGCCCGACCGAGGAAACGCTGATCCGCAAGAAGCTCGGCGCGATGAGCGAAGTGTCGGCGCTCGAATTCAACCTGATGCAGCGGATGCTGACGGTCGAGCACGTGCCGGACGCCCAGCCGGCGATCGAAGGCGCGATCCGCTCGCTCGGGATGACGCCCGAGGCGGCAGCGCCCGGCGCGCCGGCCGCGCGCGTCGCTGACGCGCCCGCGAAGCCGTGGTGGCCGCTGGCACTGGCCGGTGTCGCCGCGATCGCGTCCGAAGGCGCGACCTGGGCGGGCCTGCCCGTGTGGCTGTCGGCGGCGCTTGCGCTCGCGGCGGTGCTCGCGTGCGGGCTCACCACGTACAAGAAGGGCTGGATCGCGATCCGCAACGGCAACCTGAACATCAACGCGTTGATGAGCATCGCGGTGACGGGGGCGATGGCGATCGGCCAGTGGCCGGAAGCTGCGATGGTGATGGTGCTGTTCACGATTGCCGAGCTGATCGAAGCGAAGTCGCTGGACCGGGCGCGCAATGCGATCCAGGGGCTGATGCAGCTCGCGCCGGACACCGCGACCGTGCAGGGCGCCGATGGGTCGTGGCGCACGATCGAGGCTGCGCAGGTGGCGCTCGGTGCGGTCGTGCGCGTGAAGCCGGGCGAGCGGATCGGGCTGGACGGCGAAGTCGTCGCGGGCCGCTCGACGGTGAACCAGGCGCCGATCACCGGCGAGAGCCTGCCCGTCGAAAAGACGACCGGCGACGCCGTGTACGCGGGCACGATCAACGAATCGGGCTCGTTCGACTATCGCGTGACGGCCGTCGCGGCCAACTCGACGCTCGCGCGGATCATCCACGCGGTCGAAGAAGCGCAAGGCGCGAAGGCGCCGACGCAGCGCTTCGTCGACCAGTTCGCACGCGTCTACACGCCGATCGTGTTCGCGGTCGCGCTGCTGGTCGCGGTGGCGCCGCCGCTCTTGATGGGCGGTGTGTGGCACGACTGGATCTACCGCGCGCTGGTGCTGCTCGTGATCGCGTGCCCGTGCGCACTGGTGATCTCGACGCCGGTGACGATCGTGTCGGGGCTCGCGGCAGCCGCACGACGCGGGATTCTCGTGAAGGGCGGCGTGTACCTGGAAGAAGGGCGCAAGCTCGCTTGGCTCGCGCTCGACAAGACCGGCACGATCACGCACGGCAAGCCGGTGCAGACCGACTTCGACCTGCACGCGACCGACGCCGATGACGCACGTGTGCGGCACCTCGGCGCGAGCCTCGCAGCGCGCTCCGATCACCCGGTGTCGCAGGCGATCGCAACGGCTGCCCGCGATGCCGGTACGACGGCATTCGCCGATGTACAGGACTTCGAAGCGATCGTCGGGCGCGGCGTGCGCGGCACGATCGACGGCACGCGCTACTGGCTCGGCAACCACCGGCTCGTCGAGGAGCTCGAGCGCTGCTCGACGGCCCTCGAAGCGAAGCTCGATGCGCTCGAGCGGCAGGGCAAGAGCGTCGTGGTGCTGGTCGACGCAGCGCGCGTGCTCGGGATCTTCGCGGTGGCCGACACGATCAAGGACACGAGCCGTGAAGCGATCGCCGATCTGCATGCGCTCGGCATCCGCACCGCGATGCTGACCGGCGACAACCCGCATACCGCGCAGGCGATCGCGCAGCAGGCCGGCATCGACGACGCACGTGGCAACCAGTTGCCGGAAGACAAGCTCGCGGCAGTCGAGGAGCTGTCGGCCGGCGGCGCGGGTGCGGTCGGGATGGTCGGCGACGGGATCAACGACGCACCGGCGCTCGCGCGCGCCGACATCGGTTTCGCGATGGGCGCGATGGGCACCGACACGGCGATCGAGACGGCCGACGTCGCGCTGATGGACGACGACCTGCGCAAGATTCCCGCGTTCGTGCGGCTGTCGCGTGCGACGCATCGCGTACTGGTGCAGAACATCGGCTTCGCGCTCGGCGTGAAGATCGTGTTCCTCGGCCTCACGGTCGCGGGGCTCGGCACGATGTGGATGGCGGTCTTCGCCGACGCGGGCGCAAGCCTGATCGTCGTGGCCAACGGTTTGCGGCTGCTGTCGTCCTCGGGGGCGTTCGGCGGCGCGCGGGCCAGGCGTTGAGGAGCAGGCGATGAGCTTTCTGAAACGAATCCTGGGCGGCCACGGCGGTGGCCATGGCGGCGGGCACGGCAACAGCGGCCACGGTGGCGGGCATCACGGCGGGCAGCGCCGGGACGGGCATGGCGGTCACGATGCGCGGGGCCGCAATCGCCATGGCTGGGGCTGGCAGGCGCCGGCCGATAGCCGAGGCGCGCAGGGTGGCGGCAACGTGCCGTTGAGCCAGCTCGCCTGTGCGGGCTGCGGCGCGCTCAATGCGTCGGACGCGCGTTTCTGCGCGCAGTGCGGTGCCGCGCAACGCGGCAAGTCCTGCAGCCGCTGCCACTCGGCGCTGGCGGCCGACGCGCGGTTCTGTCCCGGGTGCGGGACGCAGGCTGCGTAAGTCGGTGTGTCGGCCATCCGCGCCGGCGGCGTGCGGACGCCGGCCGGCGCGCTTCGTTTCAGGGCCGGCGCGCACCGGCCTTTCGATCAGCGCAGCGGCAGGTAGATTTCCGTGCGCAGATCGGCCGGCGCCGCATCCATCGGCGTATTGAGGTACAGCTCGAACGGCGGCGCGTCGGCGGCTTCGCGGCCCGAGTGACGCAGCCAGTCGCCGTAGAGCCACTGGTAGGCCGTCTTCAGATCCGCATACGGCCCCGTATGCAGCAGCACCGCATATTCGCCGCCTGCCACCGTTGTGCGCTCCACCGGCGGCGCGGGTTCGATGTCAGGTGCGCCATCGGCCGGCATGAAGCAGGCTTTTGCGCGCAGCTGCGCCTCGGGCTTCGTGTCCGGATCGTCGTAAAAAATGCCGATCATCTTCGCGCCCGGGCCGATCAGCCCGCGCGGACCGGCCCACGCACCGATCCGAGCGAACGCGTCGCCGACCTTCAGGTACGACCCGGTGTGCGCCACTGCATAGCCGTGTAATTCCGGCAGCCGCCGGATCTCGACTTCATGCTTGAACATGTCTTCTTCTCCTCGCTGTAACGGATAGATGGGCCGGTGGCTGCCCGTGCGCCGGTGCTGCACGGGCGGCACGCCGTAGGCGTCGCGAAACGCCCGCGCGAACGCGTGCGTCGAACCGTAGCCGGCACGCCGCGCGATCTCGTCGATCGGCCGCGCCGTGCATACGAGATCCTCGGACGCGCGCACGATCCGCATCCGCCGCACCGTCTGCACGATCGACTCGCCATACAGCGCGCGATAGACGCGCTGCCAGTGATACGGCGACAGGCACGCGACTTCGGCGAGCCGGTTCAGGTCGAGCGGGCCGTCGAGGTGTGCGTGGATGTATTCGTGGACACGCGCCACGCTCGCCGCGTAGCGGATCCAGGCGGGCTGGTCGGGTTTCGTTTCGACGGTCATCGGCGTGTCCGGGCAGGAACCGACGTCACGGTAGCACGGCCCGATTTGATAAATCTTGCGGAAATGCGTAGGAGGCCAACGAATCGAGCCCTTTTTATTTTGGCGAAATGGGGTCTTGCCCCTCCGAGATCTAGAACTAAAGTTAAAGACGGTGAAATCGGGTGATCGCGTCATTTTTCTCGGGTAAGTTGCTCCGTCGGGGCAGCACGTTTTTCGAAGTACGCAGGTAGTTCGTCGATGTTCAATCGCAACACCACGTTTTCGGGAGAAGAAGAAATGGATGCTTCCAGCTTCATCACGTCGCTGCAGACCACGCTAGGGGGGTATCTGCCAAAGATTGCCGGCGCGATCGGCATTCTGGTGATCGGCTGGCTGATCGCCGTCGCGGTGCGGGCCGGCGCGATGCGCCTGCTCGGCGCGCTGAAGGTCGATCAGCGGATCAACGAAAGCACCGGCCAGGGCGCCTACGTCGAGCGCATCATCGCGGGCGGGCTGTTCTGGCTCGTGCTGCTGGTCACCGCGGTGGGCATCTTCAACGTGCTCAACCTGTATGCGGTCTCCAACCCGTTCTCGCTGCTCGTCACGCATATCGTCAACTACCTGCCGAACCTGATCGGCGGCGCGGCGCTGACGCTGATCGCGTGGCTCATCGCGTCGCTGCTGCGCAGCCTCGCGAACCGCGCGCTGAAGGCGAGCAAGATCGACGACAAGCTGTCCGAAGGCGCCGGCATGCAGCCGATGACCGGCTATCTCGGCGACGTGCTGTTCTGGCTCGTGATCCTGATGTTCCTGCCGGCGATCCTCGGATCGTTCGCGCTGTCGGGGCTGCTGTCGCCGGTGCAGGGGATGGTCGACAAGCTGCTCGCGATCGTGCCGAACATTTTCGCGGCCGCGGTGATCGGCTTCGTCGGCTGGATCGTCGCGCGCGTGCTGCGCGGCCTCGTGACGAACCTGCTCGTCGCCGCCGGCGCCGACCGCCTCACGCAGCGCCTCGACAGCCCGACGCCCGTGCGCGTATCGAGCCTGGTCGGCACGATCGTCTACGTGTTCGTGTTCGTGCCGACGCTGATCTCCGCGCTCGACGCGCTGAAGATCGACGCGATCTCGGTGCCGGCCACCAACATGCTGAACCAGTTCCTCGGCGCGGTGCCGGACATCGTCGCGGCGATCGTGATCGTGCTGGTGACGTTCTACTTCGCGCGCTTCGTCGCGTCGCTCGCGCAGAAGCTGCTGGAAGCCGCGGGCGCCGACGGGCTGCCGGCCGTGCTCGGCGTCGAGCGCGTGTTCTCGGGGATCCTGCAGCCGTCGGTGCTGGTCGCGCGGCTGATCGTGTTCTTCGCGATGCTGTTCGCGTCGGTCGAAGCCGCGAACCGGCTCGGCTTCACGCAGGTGCGCGACGTCGTCACCCTCTTCATCGAATTCGGCGGCCACGTACTGATGGGCGGCGTGATCCTCGTGATCGGCGTGTGGCTCGCGGGCCTCGCGCGCCGCGTGATCGAGCAGGCCGACCGCGAGCACAGCGTGTTGTTCGCGCGCATCGCGCAATTCGCGATCCTGGGCCTCGTGTTCGCGATGGGGCTGCGTGCGATGGGCATCGCGAACGAGATCGTCCAGCTTGCATTCGGCCTCGTGCTCGGCGCGATCGCGGTGGCGGTGGCGCTGTCGTTCGGTCTCGGCGGTCGCGAAGCGGCCGGCAAGCTGCTCGACCGCTGGTTCAACCAGCGCGGCGGCGGCCAGTAAAGCCACCGTCGAGCATCCGTCCGGCCGCGCTGCATGGCCGGACGGCACGGCGGCTGCGTGTGTATCCCGCCGGGCGAGAACGGCACGCGACAGCGTTCGCGCGTGCGGCGCCGGCGGCGCCCGGCTGTCGGCGAAGGCTGTCGCTGTGCCCCCTGCGGCGTATCGGCTGCGTCAGCCGTTCCGGGTCTGCATTTCTGCAAGCGAAATGTCAGCCGCGATCTTTGCCGAATTTCGATAACACGTCGTTTAATGACTCTCTAGCATCGATTCTCAGTCGCGCAGGCCGCCAGGCCCGGCGCCTTTGAGGAGAGAGTCCGATGAAAGCAGAGTCGAATGGCCGGCCCGCCGCCGGCGCCAAGTCGTCCGGCCAGCCCGCGCTGCAGCAGACGCTCGGGACCTGGCAACTGTGGGGCATCGCGGTCGGCCTCGTGATTTCCGGCGAGTACTTCGGCTGGAGCTACGGCTGGGCGAGCGCCGGCACGCTGGGCTTCGTCGTCACCGCGCTGTTCGTCGCGGCGATGTACACCACCTTCATCTTCAGTTTCACCGAGCTGACGACGTCGATCCCGCATGCGGGCGGCCCGTTCGCGTATGCGCGCCGTGCATTCGGCCCGACCGGCGGCTATCTCGCCGGTGCCGCGACACTCGTCGAGTTCGTGTTTGCACCGCCCGCGATCGCACTCGCGATCGGCGCGTACCTGCACGTGCAGTTCCCGGGCCTCGAGCCCAAGCATGCGGCAATGGGCGCGTATCTCGTGTTCATGGCGCTGAACATCGTCGGCGTGCAGATCGCGGCGACCTTCGAGCTGGTCGTCACGCTGCTCGCGATCTTCGAGCTGCTGGTGTTCATGGGCGTCGTGTCGCCGGGCTTCGCGTGGAGCAATTTCATGAAGGGCGGCTGGTCGGGCGCCGATCATTTCAGCATGGGCGCGTTCCACGGGATGTTCGCGGCGATCCCGTTCGCGATCTGGTTCTTCCTCGCGATCGAAGGCGTCGCGATGGCCGCCGAGGAAGCGAAGAACCCGAAGCGCTCGATCCCGATCGCGTATGTGGCCGGGATCCTGACCCTCGTTGCACTGGCGATCGGCGTGATGGTGTTCGCCGGCGGCGCGGGCGACTGGACCAAGCTCGCGAATATCAACGATCCGCTGCCGCAGGCCATGAAGTACATCGTCGGCGCAAACAGCGGCTGGATGCACATGCTCGTGTGGCTGGGGCTGTTCGGGCTGGTCGCGTCGTTCCACGGGATCATCCTCGGTTATTCGCGCCAGATCTTCGCGCTGGCCCGCGAAGGCTACCTGCCCGAATGGCTCGGCAAGGTGCATCCCCGCTTCAAGACGCCGCATCGCGCGATTCTCGCGGGCGGCGTGGTCGGCATCGCGGCGATCTACAGCGACGAGCTGATCCAGTTCGGCGGGCAGACGCTGACCGCGAATATCGTGACGATGTCGGTATTCGGTGCGATCGTGATGTATATCGTGAGCATGGCGTCGCTGTTCAAGCTGCGTCGCTCGCAGCCGAACATGGCACGGCCGTTCCGCGCGCCGCTGTACCCGATCTTCCCGGCGTTCGCGATCCTGGCCGCGTTCGTCTGTCTCGGAACGATGGTGTACTTCAACGGGCTGGTCGCGCTGGTGTTCCTCGGCTTCCTCGCGTTCGGCTACGCGTACTTCCTCGCGACGCGTGCGCAGCGTGCGAGTGCGCCCGGCGACGCGCTGCTGGAGGAATGAGCAGGGTGAAGGTGAACGTGAAAGGCCGTTCCTGACGGCATCCGGCGCGCCCCGTCGAACGGGCGCGCCGTCGGCATTTGGCAAGGAGATTCGAACGATGTCCTATACGGAGACGATCGGCCCGCGCACGTACCGTTTCGCGGACCTGAAGACGCTGCTCGCGAAGGCGAGCCCGCTGCGTTCCGGCGACCAGCTCGCCGGTGTCGCGGCGGCGAGCGAGGAGGAGCGCGTCGCCGCGAAGATCGCGCTCGCGGGCGTGCCGCTGAAGGCATTCCTGAACGAAGCGGTGATCCCGTATGAAGACGACGAGGTCACGCGCCTCATCGTCGACGATCACGACGCGGCTGCCTTCGCGGACATCTCGCACCTCACCGTCGGCGATTTCCGCAACTGGCTGCTGTCGCCGGCCGCCGACGGCGCGGCGCTCGAACGGATCGCGCCGGGCCTCACGCCCGAGATGGTCGCGGCCGTGTCGAAGCTGATGCGCAACCAGGACCTGATCGCGGCGGCGAGGAAACGCCGCGTCGTCACGCGCTTTCGCAACACGGTCGGGCTGCCGGGCCGGATGTCGGTGCGGCTGCAGCCGAACCACCCGACCGACGACGTGAAGGGCATCGCCGCATCGATGCTCGACGGGCTGATGTACGGCTGCGGCGACGCGATGATCGGCATCAACCCGGCCACCGACAGCCTCGCGGCGATCGTGAAGCTGCTCGCGATGATCGACGGGTTCCGCGAACGCTACGGCGTGCCGACGCAGTCGTGCGTGCTCACACACGTGACCAACACGATCGCGGCGGTCGAGAAGGGCGCGCCGGTCGATCTCGTGTTCCAGTCGATCGCGGGCACCGAGAAGGCGAACGCGAGCTTCGGCATCTCGCTCGCGCTGCTCGGCGAGGCGCGCGAGGCCGCGTTGTCGCTCAAGCGCGGCACGGTCGGCAACAACCTGATGTACTTCGAGACGGGGCAAGGCAGTGCGCTGTCGGCGAACGCGCACTTCGGCGTCGACCAGCAGACCTGCGAAGTGCGCGCGTATGCGGTGGCGCGCAAATTCGACCCGTTCCTCGTGAACACGGTGGTCGGCTTCATCGGGCCCGAATACCTGTACGACGGCAAGCAGATCATCCGTGCGGGGCTCGAGGATCACTTCTGCGGGAAGCTGCTCGGCGTGCCGATGGGCTGCGACATCTGCTACACGAACCACGCGGAAGCCGACCAGGACGACATGGACACGCTGTTGACGCTGCTCGGTGCGGCCGGCATCAACTTCATCATGGGGATTCCGGGCGCGGACGACGTGATGCTGAACTACCAGAGCACGTCGTTCCACGACCAGCTCTACGTGCGCGAGGTGCTCGGCCTGCGCCGCGCGCCGGAATTCGAGGAGTGGCTGGAGACGATGGAGATCGCCGACGCGCACGGTGCGTTGCGCGCGGCGACGTCGCGCGTGCCGCTGCTCGCGGGCGCGAACGACTGGATGGGGATTTCGGCATGAGCGACGCCGTCGAAAAGAACCCGTGGGCGCAGCTGAAGTCGTTCACGAACGCACGGATCGCGCTCGGTCGCGCGGGCAACAGCCTGCCGACCGCGCCGCTGCTCGCGTTCAACCTCTCGCATGCGCAGGCGCGCGACGCGGTGCACCAGCCGCTCGACGTGGACGCGCTGCGGCGGGAGATCGAGGCAGCCGGCTTCGCGACGCTCGGCGTGCAGAGCGCGGCGCCCGATCGCCAGCATTACCTGCGCCGGCCCGACCTCGGCCGCAAGCTGTCGGATGAAGGGCGCGCGCTGCTGGCTGCGCACGGCGATGCGGTGAGCGGCGATGGGCCTGACGTCGTGTTCGTGGTCGGCGACGGGTTGTCGGCGTTCGCGGCCGCGAAACAGGCATTGCCGTTGCTGCAGGCGGTGCGGCCGCGGCTCGATGCGGACGGCTGGCGGATCGGCCCGGTGGTGGTCGCGACGCAGGCGCGTGTCGCGCTCGGCGACGAGATCGGCGAGCTGCTGCGCGCGAAGGTCGTCGCGATGCTGATCGGCGAGCGGCCGGGGCTCAGCTCGCCGGACAGCCTCGGCGTGTACCTGACGTGGGCGCCGAAGGTCGGCTGCCACGATGCATTGCGCAACTGCATCTCGAACGTGCGGCCCGAAGGGCTGCCGTACGCGGGGGCCGCGCACAAGCTGCATTACCTGATGACGCACGCGCGCCGGCTCGGGCTGACGGGTGTCGGGCTGAAGGACGACAGTGATGCGTTGTTGCCGCAGGCGGAGGCGGAGCGGATCGGGGATGCGTGAATAGCCACTCGCATCGAAAGTCAATAAACACCCGCAGCTTCGGCGACAACTGCCGGCTCGGCGCAACACGTTGATTGCTTGCCGCACGCGGGACGGCGCGAGCGCTGCAAGTGCCGCGCATCTTGGCATTGCTGCGCTCCGTCTCGATCGGTCCGTCGAATAGGTTTCGCGCACCTGGCAAACCACTACCTCGATCGTTTGCACGGCTTCCGGGCTCATCGGCCCTGAAAGTGCGCGACTACTGGCGCATTTGACGCCGGTCAGCGCTCTCGAAAATTCGCATTGCGAATTTCGAATTCGTCTGATTGATTCATCTTTCTCATTCGCGCAAATTTCGTGTGGCGCAACCATCACCGATTTGTCGAGAAAGGAGACCCGATGAGTGACGAGTCGAATGTCCCGCCCCATCGTTCCTTCACCAGCAGCTCACTTGCTGCACGCGTGACCAAGGCCAGCGGCACCATCCGGGTGATGCCAAGGCGAAAGCGATTCTTGGATTGACGCGCGATTAAATCGGATTGGTTGATTCGGTTGGTCTCAATTCATTTGTTGCGGATTTTCCGCAATGGTTTGTCCATGGATAGCGGCCGCGTTTCGATGTGATATGGCTGGCGCCCGATATAACGAGGGTAAGAATGACGGGATTCGATCGCGTGACAAGTTATTTGACGGGGCGGCAATCCGCGCATCTGAAGCTGATGCGGCGCAAGTCGAAGCGCGAGCCGGAGACGGGCGAACTGCCTCCCATGCCCACGGTGTCGGTCGTATCGTGGGTCGTGCGCGAGGCGATCTGCGAGCCGTACAGCGTCAAGGCGGTAGTTGCCGCACCGATTGCGATTCCGAGAAAGATGGTGCTCGGGCAACTCGCGAAATTTTCGGTTCAACCCGAGGACGGACGCGCCAAGCGCGAATTTACCGGCTTCGTGACGCAGTTCGACTCCGTATCGGAATCCCGTGATGGTTACACCTACCGTATTGTGATGCGCCAGCATCTGGCCGTCATGGACGGCCCGAGCAATTGCGCCACGTACCAGGGAATGGCTTCGTGGGAAATCATCAAGGAGATTTTGGCGCGTTACGACCTCCGCTTCTGGATACAGGTCGAATTCAATCTGCGCCGCGAGCATCCCAGGCACTCATTCCGCTTCCAGTACAACATGGGCGACTGGGACTACATCAAGCTCGAGATGGAGCAAGCGGGCCTGTACTGCTACACGAGGACCGGCGAGCACGGCGACGTGCTGGTGATCGCGGACGACGTTGACGGCTATATGCGCCCCGCGATACCTGTGCTGGATCGTCCCACTGCCGGGCTGGCGACCTTCGAGGAAGCGATTTTTTCCTTCAAGGTCCGCTCGCGCGTCGTGCCGGAATCCTATGTGGTTGCCGACTACAACCCCGAGCAGGCGTGGGAGCGCTTCCGTGCCGAGGACCGCGCCGTATCGGACGACGAGACCATGATCGGCAAGCCCTATTTCTGGGGCACGCATCACGACGACGCCAAAGGGGCCAAACGCGAGGCGCAGTTGCGCCATGAAGCGGCACGTGCCAGCCAGATTCGTTACTCGGTGGAGTCGACCGTGCTGGCGATCCGGCCTGGCAGCATCGTGCAGTCTGATCGGGCGCTCGAGGATGCCGGCGCGGCAATGTTTGTGACAACGGTTGTGCATCGCGGCGCGCGGAACGCGAGCTACGTGAACAGCTTCACGGCGATTCCGGCCGATCGTCCGTACCGGCGGGAAATTGACGAGCGTCGGTGGCCGAAAATTCCCGGCACGCTAGGCGCGACTATTACGTCGCCTGACAAGTACAAATTCGCCTACCTGACCGACAAAGGCGAGTACGTTGCGCGGTTTCACTGCGACTTCGGCAACTGGCCCAAGGGTGGGGAAAGCGTTCCGTTACGGCTCGCCAAGCCGTTCGCAAGCAGGAACCATACGGGCATGCACATGCCCGCGTTGGACAGCGACGAAGCACTGATCGGCTTTCGCGAAGGCAATCCGAACAAGCCCTTTATTGCGGCTTTTATCCACAATAGCGAGCGCCCCGACCTGATTAATTCGTCACGACGGCGCATGTCGCGTAACGAGATCCGAACGCAATCCGGCAACAAGTTCTGGATGGACGATTGGGACAATCAGGAAGGCATCGAACTCGGTACGGAGCACTCCGGCCGCTCGCAACTCCATCTCGGCCATATGGTGGACCGCGCACTGAACCAGCGAGGCGCGGGTGCCGAACTGCGGACTTCAGGGCATGCGGTTGCGCGAGGCGGCGCAGGCGTGATGGTGACGGCCTACGACCGGCCGGGCGGCGTGGGCAAGCAGCTTGATATGGCCGAGACGGTCGCGCAACTCAAGGAAATGTTGGCGCTAGCCGAATCGCTGGCGAAGTCGGCCGAGGCGTCGAAGGCATCGCCTGCGGATACCCGGGCGCAAAAGGCGATCAGCGACGGGCTGGACGAATTGAAAAGGCCGGGTGCGGTCGTGACTGCACCGGGACCGGTTGGCGTGGTCTCGGGCGACGGTGTGCAACTCGCCGCCGATGGTTCGATCATCGGGACCGCGAAGAAAGGAGTCCACTTCAGCGCGCTCAAGAGGATCACCGCCGCTGCGGGCGGTCTGTTGTCACTGTTCGCGCGGGAGGGCATGAGCCTGATCGCGTCGGCCGGCGAGGTCATTGTGCAGGCCCAGCGAGGCCGCATGCAGCTTGCGGCGCAGGAAGACATGACGGTCGAAACGGTCAATGGCGTTTTGCACGTGAAGTCGCCGAAGGAAATCCTGCTCAGCGTCGGCGGCTCGTATATCCGCGTGAATCCGGAAGGGATCGAGATGGGCACGCGCGGCCGTGTGCACTTCAGGACGAGTGGCTTGAAGAAGACCGGGCCGGCTCAACTGGACCTGAGCGGCGCGGCGTTCGCGCCGGCTTTCGTGCCGTTCAAGACGGAGTGTGAGGTCTGGCGTACCAACCCGAATTTTGTACAAGCGCCGGCCTTGGCACTTGAGCCGAACCCGTCGCAAATGGGGGCACAGGGTAATACTGGGGCCGTGCCACCCGTCCCGGCGTCAGATACCGACGCAACAGTGCCACCATCATTTCTGGGGGGCATCTTTGGTGGGAAATCAAGTGCGAAAGCAGGAGTGTCAAGCAATCGCGGCCTGACAGTTAACGATTCGGACAATGAGCAACAAAAGTGCATTAGGCTTGATCCGATTCAGCTATTAAGTCCCGCTCCGTGTAATTGGCAACTGGCTGATTTTAGTGAGTCAGTCAGTATGATGCGGGAGACACCGACATACCAGAAATACGGTTGGACGAGAACTGAGCGACTTAAAAATGGTGACGATCCGGTTATGTGTGCCGGAACAGCGCTCACCACATGCCAGTTCACCTACGATGCGAGTAATAAAATGTTGACGGCGAAGGTCGTTGCCGCATTGGTGCCGCGACTGCTGGTGAAAATGAATCGGGCAACAGGGGAGCCGTCGCGCGACGAAAATAACCGGTACATTATAGTGCAATATGAAACGTTCAGGAATGGAGCCAATTCCGGAAAATCGTTTGCCGAGCATGGCTTGATACAGGTCGAACGTGATCCGAAGGAAGTTGACGCCTCAACCTACAAGAACCAGATTGAAAAGACCTTGAATCAAGGTAATTACAAGCTGATTCTTGATGGCTGTCAGAAGGGGGGTGCCTGCGGTTGCCGAATCGCCGTCAAATTCTGTGCTGATGTGCAGGTGGTAAGGGCAGCTGACGCGCCAGCGCTCAACCCGAACATCACCATTAGCCTGTATCCGACGACTGAGCGGGCAGATGCTATGAATTGGCCGGAAAAAGAGTATCAGAAGCAGGTGGCAACTGGGCGATATACGGAAAGGGTTACGCAAACAAAAGCACATGAAATTGGGCATCTCTTTAATTTTCCTGACGAATACTGGCGGCAAGGGGGATTTGTTCACTCGATTTATGTTGGGGATGGCGTGAATATCGATTTTGCGCTTGCCGATGCAAATAAAGATAAGAATACGTTCTGGATTATTGAAACTGAAACCAATCTGATGGGCGGTGGATGTCTTCAGCCGACGGCGACGATCTCCCCGTATTACCTCGAATACATCCGTAGGTGGTTCTCCGCTCATACCAACAAGTTGTGGAGGGTCGGCTATGACGCGCCAGTCAAGAAAGCATGAACAGATAACGAAAGACGAGCCCCAAATATGGGGACTACTCTCGTCGGGCAGGAGTGATTTGCAGTTTTCTAACGCAGTTCGAAAGCTGGCTCTGTTGATAATTCTTGTATGGATGGGGGGTGGATTCGTTATGGCGAATGATTTCGGCAACAGTGCCATGAAGCCTGGTGCATTTTCCCTTTCGTGGTCCGGTGGCCTTGAATATGGTTCGAGAGAAATGACTTTTGATGGCGAAGGAAGGTTTTATTTTGCCAAAGGGGATACTGTCAACGACGAATCACAAACGGGTGTGGGTGTTTTCGTTCTCAGTCTGCAGAATAAAGAGGCGCGGCAACTGAAAGACGTAGCTCACACTCTGTGTGACAAGGATATTCAGTCCGGCGGACCAGAAACCCATGATCCGGCCGCAACATTTAGCGTTATCTGCCAAGACGAAGGTAAAGCCGTACGGAGATCAGGTTCATTGCGTCTGATTCCAGAGCGTTTCAGGCGTCAGGTTTTTGATGCACCTCTCAGGCTATCCGAGCAGGCATGCTCGGATGGTCAAAAGATCATCAAGTTGGATTTCGAGACGGTGAGTATCGAGCATAAGGGCGATCATTACACTGTGTCGATTAAATTTATCAATTCCGGCAAACGATGGATTAAATTTAAAACGCCAGATCTATTGCCTGGCAATACTCGGGGTGGGGGGCTTGCCGTTGCGCCGTTTAGTGAGCTTGGGAAGATGCAGCCTCGCGATGATTGGGGCTTTAATTTGGCTGGTAAAACACTGATAAATAAAAAAGAATTTCCTGATGGATTTGTCGTGCTCAATCCTGGTGAAGGTAGGATTTTGAAGATCGAGGCTGTTCCGGATAATAAAATTTTAAAAGGTGTGTACGAGATTTCCGGTGTGGCTTTTATGAAAATAGAATACGAGGGCTATGGCTGGGGGCTGTCAACGCACGTCGATTTCAGTCCTATTAAAAGCCAAATAGCTTTCGACCATGACTATCCTTCAACGCCACAGGAGCGTGAGCAGTGGGAGGCCATGCATCGCGCAAACATGTCATATCACGCGGTGAAGCCCGGTGAGACGTTCGCGGAGGACGGCCTGTATCGAGCCGTACGTCTGAATTCCGGCGGCAGCTACCGCAGCTTGCAGGTGATGCCATTCAAGGCCGGCGACATCGCCACGACCGACAGCATGACGATGCCGATGGAGTCCGGGGACGGCGTCCATCTCGATGGGCCGGTGCAATGGGTATGGGAAGGCAGTGCCCCGACCCCCACGAAGCCATTCTCGTCCGCCTATGTCGAAGGCACGGAGCAGTTCAGCTTGCCCGGCGCGCCGTGTCCGCGTGGCGGCCGATGGGTGGCGCGCGTGCGCGCGAATGCCGACTACTCGACGCCGGAATATCGCTATGACCTGTCCCGCATCGTCACGATGCGGCGCGGCCAGCCGATGCCGTCGATTCCGAGCGACGCCGGCAACGCTGAATGGGAATGGGTGGGAGTCTGAAATGCGCGAACGTGCCCTGATCTATCAGCATGACCGGACGACGGCGAACGGCGTCGTGCTTGACGGCCTCGATGACGTTGAACTCGACGATCGCAAGTTGAGCCATGTGGGCGCGCGGGTCCAATGTCCTGCGTGCAACACCATTGGCCGGATCGAGCCGGTCGGTGAGCGCTCGGACCATGAACTGAGCGACAAACAGCCCGCGCTCGAAGACGACCTTTGCCGGTGCGCGTGCAATTCCTCGCCGCGGCTGATTGCATCGCAGCGCCACTCGATGATCGAAGCGTGACGCGATATTCACGGAGACGCGATGAAATTTCGCTGGGATCAACGCGTGCCGCCCGAGTGGCAGCACCCTAAGCCGCCGCCTGTATGGGTCTACCTCGTCTTGTTCCTCGTGATCGAGGGCGTGTGCCTGGCCTATACGGTGACAACGTGGCCGGCGGGCAAACCGGTTGGCTCGCCGGAATTCATGCGATCCGCGCTGACGGTCCCGCTTACTTTTTGGCTCACGATCTGCGCCGCGCTTTATTCGACGTTTTACGACGGCTTGGCGTTTGAGGCAGCGGTCAGGAATGCGGCGCGCTGGCATTTGCTGGTCCGATGGCAGCGACTCAGCCGTGCAGGCATGGCCGTGCTCGACAGTGTCATTCTCACGCCCGAAGCCGACCTGGCCGAACGCATGCTGAAACTGGAAGGCAGTCCACCGGAGAATCCGGGGAAGGTCATGTTGCTTGGAGGCGTCGACGCAACCCACGTCGCATCACGCGTCAGCAGCCTGCTGGAAACCCTTTTGACACCACTGGCGGCGCGGCTGGCTGAGGCGGCGCGCAGCAACTCATTCGAAATCGTGATGCAGTGCGACCGACAGGAATGGTCGACGGACGTCAAGGCTGTGTGGGAGTGCTTGAAGTTGCCAGGGCGGCCCCGTGTTCGATGGATCGACAACGACCGCAACGTGAACTTTGCGGAGAACTGGTTCACGGACAAAAGCGACTCGCCGTTTGCCTCTAGTGTTATGTCGCGACCTGTACGAGAATCGGCGTCGCGAGATATTCGGCGTGAGACAGCGGCAGGTGTCGCGCGTTCGGCGAGAAGAAATGCACTGCAGTTGAGCGCGAGACATGATGGGCCGCATGGCATG